>CAZQDO010000499.1:0-2515 GCA_964592085.1 uncultured Anaerolineae bacterium
CCATGGCCTGCCCCGTGAGGGCCCTGGCTGCGAGAAGTTTCGCCGCGAAATCCCCACCCGCGGCACGGACAGCTCCCAAATCTTTCCAGCCCCGATAGCTCCGATACCCGGCGAGGCTCGCTATGGTCGCCAGGGAACCCATGCCTGCGTAGAATGCGGCTTTCCCGACGGAGGGAGGGATACCCACACGGCGGCCGTACTTACTCGTCTTGCTGGGGTTCGTCTCGCAGCTCACGCGTCTCTCCTGGGCGTCAGATTTCTTCGCCAAAATCCAGGGCCACCAGGCGCCCGGCGTAACGCGCTACGTTCCGCGGCCGAGCATCCCAGTAAAGTCCCAACTGCTCCTCGTTATCCCTGGAGAAGCCCATCATGAAGGTCTGGAGCTCCTCTTGGCTGACGCCATCGAGGTCGTCGGCCAGGGGCATCAGCAGCACTGCCACGGGCTGGCCGCAGGTGCAAACGTACCCTTCTTCGGGCAGAATATCCACTCGCTTGCCATGAACAGGACAGGCTTCGCGACTGACCTCGATGGGAAGTTCGACTTCCTCCTGGTAGTCCAGCACCGGTAGCGCCAATCCCTGCCTGGCGAAGTGCTGCTGAGCCTCTGCTTCGGCTGGTTGGATGTCTCCCACCTTGGCCACGACCTCAGGGGTAACCCGGTAGACCAGGGCAAACCCGCCCCCGCCGATCACTGTACGCCGTGCCCAATCAACGTCGCTCACCTGCGCGGCCTGGGCCACTTTTCCCGGATATCTCCAGCTCCGATAGCCCCGGTAGCCGGCGATGCCTGCTATGGTCGCCAGGGAACCCATACCCGCGTAGAATGCAGCTTTTGCGACGTGGGGAGGGATACCCACACGGCGGCCGTGTTTACTCGCCTTGCTGGAGTTCGTCTCGCAGCTCACGCATTTCTCCTGGGCATCGTGGACGACCGGAACTCCACACGCACGCCCCCTCTACTACGCCTCACGCCTCATCGACTGCGCCCCCGTATTTTTCCCGTTCACGGCGGCAGCAATCGCCTGTCCCAATTCGTGCGGCGCCGACTTGGACAGATAAGCTCTGGCGCCGGCCGAATATCCATCGTCACATCACCTTTTGGACGGGCGTTTCGTTAGCCCGTTGCATACCCTGGGCTGCCTGCCCGGGCGTGAGCTTTTGCACCTCGGCAGCCGGCACATCCAGGCCACTGACGGCTTGCTGGGCCGCCGACCATGCCCTCAGGTCCACCCACTCGCCGCCGACGGACTTGACCGCCGAGCGCAGCAAGCCCTCGCGGGTAACTTTGAGAGCATCGCCGAACATACCCACCTGCATGGGCGGCGGCTGGTCGATCACAGCGTCGGCGTAGGCGTTGATCAGCTCCGCCACCCGCCGTCCCGAGTAACGCCGGGCGTCCAGTTGGGCCAGCAACTGCTCCTGGACCGGCGAGAGATCTGCATACATCTTATATTGCCTGAGATAGTCGTTGACACTCAGCCCCTGCACCCGCAGGTCGCGCATCTTCTCCACGGCGGCGGCCAGGTCGTCGCCGATGCTGAACTCCCGGTCGCGCTGACCGGCCCGGACCAGGTCCTCCATCGGCCCCAATTTGGGCAAGGCCCATTTGACGCCGGCCCCCACCCGGTCGATGGCCTCCGCCTCCTCGCAGACCATCCGGGCCAGCCGCTCGCCGGACCGGTCCGGCATGGCATAGGCGAACATGGCCCGCTCCACACGACTGACCCCATCGCTACTCAAATTGCCCTGGCTGTCCATCAGCGCCGCACCCTCGGTTTCCGGCAGCAACCTGATAAAGCGGGTCACCACCGGCAGGTTGAGCTTCTTGGTCAACACGTCGCTCAAGGACCGGTCGCTCTCGGCCACTTCCAGGTTGGCGAAGAAACCGGCCGGGATCAGCGCCGCATCGGCCCGGGCCTGCTCGGCCCCACCCATGCGGGCCACCCCGCTGGCGTTGGCCTCGGCGATGAAGCGCAGCCGCGCCCCGTCGTCCATCTCCGTCAGGCGCTCGCGCACCAGGACCGGGCGCTCGATCTTCTGCACCGCAGCGCGGTCCAGGCCGAGCCGCGTCGCCTCCTCGGCCAGCTTGTGCCGGTAGGCCCGGTACCCCTCGGGGTTGATCTCAGCCGCCTGCCGCAAGGCCAGCAGTCGCCCGTTGCCGCTTTCCACCATGCCGTCCGGCCCGACCAGGGGCGGCCCGTCCGACCAGCTCGCCCCCGACTTGATCAGCGCCCCGGCGTCCAGCTTTTTGGCGATGGCCTCGATCTGCATGCGGGAGGCGGCCCGCTCCCGACGCCGGGGCTGCAGTTTCTGGTCGTAGTCGGGGTTGACCACCCCGGTCGCCGTGTTGGAGACCACCGGCTGGTCCAGGTCCACGACCCGGTAGCGCACCTGCACCTTGCGGGTGGGGTCGACCTGGCTGACCGATTCCTCCTCGGCGCCCACCGGCCTGCCCGGCAACCATGCTACGGGGGTCGCGCTGCGCGGAGGCCCGGGCCTGCGGCTAAGCGGGACG
>CAZQDO010000499.1:2525-4165 GCA_964592085.1 uncultured Anaerolineae bacterium
CGGGACGTCCACCAAAGCGGCCCGGTACTGCCCGTCGTCGATGGCCTGCTTGAGGCGCATCAGGGCCAGCGCGTTGTCCAGGATGGCCACTCTTTCCACCCGCTCGCCGACCGTCATCGATTTGGGCGGCGTGAGCAACAGCCGGGCCCGCTCCTCGGCCAGCTCCCCGGCGATCCCGGCCGGGCTGCCATTCCGCCGGGCCTGGATGGCCTGCGCGGCCAGGTCTGTTGCCAGTTGAGCCCGCAGGCGGCCCAGGGCACGGTCGTCGGCCCCCGAGCGCCAGGCGCGCAGGGCGGTCTTGATCTGCTCCCCGTAATCGCGCCAGAAACTCCGGGGCACGTTGCCCGGCGCCCCGTGCGGTCCGGGGGGCAGTGGCTGCGGCTGCTGTTTGCCTTGGAGCGAGCAATCCTGGTTCTTGCACACCGGGTTGGACGGGGACAGGAAGCGCTTACACGCCTGGCACTGCGGCACGTAAAACGCGCTATCCCCGGCGGTGCCTGCCTCGTAAACGGCCTGGCTGGCCGGGCGGGGAATGCCCCCCGCCGCAGCCGCTCCGCCGACCTTGTTGGCCTTATCGCGACAGCTCATAGAATCGACCACGCCCTTGCCGATTGAACCCCCGGTCAACACGGCAAATCGCTACCCGCTCTTTCTTCTGGCTCTCTTCTTGCGGGGCTCGCCCAGCAGCGACTGGCGCTGAGCGCGGTCCTCCCCGAGAACCTGGCCGTCCGGGGTCACCACCAGCCAGGCCGGCGCGGCCAGGATATCTGTATCGCCGGTCCCGTTCCCATTCGCAACCAGGTCCTCCCACAGGGCCAGGTAGTAGGCGACCGGGTTGCGGCGGTGCTCGCCAATGGCAGCCGCCAGGTTGAGCAGCCTCGCGTCCCCGTGGGTGACCACCGCCACCACCGGGAAGTTGGGCAGGTTGCTCAATTCGAGGTGCATCTGCCACTCGCTCTCGTAGAAACGGTCGTAGCCGATGATCTTGCGCCCCCAATCCGAGCTGGGCCGCCCGTGCGCCTCGCGGCTGGCGTCCAGCTCGACGAAGAGCGGCATAGCAGCCACCTTTTCTCCCCGGCGCTGGCGCACCACGGCCAGGCCGTCGGGTCTGGCCACCGGGACGTCGCCGCCCCGCTCGTAGAAGCTGGCCGTCTGCTCGCCGGACCAGCTCACGCTCCAGCCTTCACCCCGTCCCCGCGCCGCCTCCGCCAGGCGCACCACGACCTCGGCCACCAGCAGGTCGTGCAGCACCTGGTCGCGTCTCAGGTGGGCAGCCCGCCGGCCGGTGATCTCCTCTTTGAGCCACAGGCGCCCTCCTTCGCCCAGGCTGTAAACCTTGCAGACCGGCAGCCCCCACGCCTGCATCCCGGCCCGGGGGACGCGAGCGCCGCCTACCAGGTGGTGTTTCTGCAAGTGGTGCAGGCGCTGGTAGGCGGTCACCTGCTTGGCGTCCGGCCAGAACAGGCGCCGTACCTGGTCCAGGCTGAGCACGTACAGCTCACGAAGGTACTCCAATATCCGCTCGTCTCGCTCGGTGATGCCGCCCCGGCCGGCCATCTCGGCCACCTGCCTGGTGAGTTCGTCCTTGCTCAGGCTACGGTCGGGAAGGGTGGCGTAGATCCTGTCAGGTGCAACTGTTC
>CAZQDO010000500.1:0-4159 GCA_964592085.1 uncultured Anaerolineae bacterium
GTCCTCGACATCGCTGCCCATGGTGAACTCGCCAGCAGGGATAGCGATCATGGCCCCCTCTACCGCCGGGGGCGCAGCCGGCGGAATGGGGGTCGCTGTTGACGGCGGGGAAGTGGCTGCCGGCGGGATGGGAGTCGCTGTGGGTGGCTGGGGGGTGGCCGTTGGCGCCGGTGGGGTAGCCGTCCCGACCGCCAATGCCCTCAGCTCCGCTACGGCCTCTCCCCCGTCTGGCTTGACGTCCAAGGCGCGGGTGAAGGCCATCTTCGCCTCCTCAAGCCGGCCTTCTGCGACGAGCTGACGCCCATGATTGACGTGGGCCGCGTACAGCTTCTCGACCATGTCGGCGTTATCCGGGTTGATGGCCAGGATCTGCTGGATGACGCCTGCGACTTCAGCCCACTCTTCCGCTCGTTTGTCGTCGTCGCTGGCTGCCGCCCACACCGCGTGCAAGCGCTGTTCCAGTTGCTCCGCAGTCAGTACGGGTGTGCTGGTCGGGGCAAAGGCAGGCGTTGGCAGCGACTCCCAGCCCCTGGCTTGTTCCAGCCCCGCCTGGGCTTCTCCCCCGTCGGCTTTGACCTTGAGCGCACTGTTGAACTGCGCTATCGCCCCTTCGGGATCGCCCTCAAGCAGGAGATGGCGTCCGTAGTTGACGTAGGCCGCGTACAGTTTCTCGACCATGTCAACGTCGTCAGGCTTGAGGGCCAGGATCTGCTCGACCCATCCGATGACTTTTTCCCAGTCCTCTACCGCCCAGGAATCGTCCAACCGTTGTTCCAACTGCTCCACAGTCAACGCGGGTAATTCCCCTGGCTCTGAAGCGCAACCGGTCAACACCGACGTTGCCGCGAGGATGAGAAAGATGGCGAGCACAGACCAGGGTTTCCACTGAGTTGTTTTCATACCTCTGTTCCTCCTTGGCCAGGCTGTCACCGCAGCCTGGCCCTTCCCCGATGGTTTGCACGAAGTCAATCGGGGCTTTTCTTTTCGTCTGCATATAGTATAGCAGGTTTCGCCTCGTTTGGCAATAACAAAAGACCACCTGCGCGGTTGACGCAAGTGGCTTTTGTCGCAGGGGGTAAGAAAACGGGGACTTTTACGTCCTATTGGTAGAAGTACAAAAAAACTAACCTCTAAAGGAGATAAAAACCATGAAGAAGATAGCAGCTTTAGCATTACTGGTCGTGTTAGCCGTGAGCCTCATCCCGTCAGCAGCGCTGGCCTCTGGCCCCGCAAGGATCTACGACGGCGTCGCCGACACGTACGAAGAACTGGTGTTCTCGGTGGCGCCCGCAGGCGACAAGTGGCAGGTGTTCCAGGGCCTCTCGACAGGCAATAGCAACGATGCCATCTTGACCCTCAAGGGCGACCGCATCTACAAGGGCAAAACCCTGACCAATGCCAACGTGTTGTTCACCATCGAGAACGATCGCATCATCCCCGGCCTCGACAGCCGCCAGTCCAACGCCCTCTTCACTGTGCGCGACGGCCGCGTCTACGCTGGGAGGGTCACGACCCCGGATAACATCCTCTACACCTTTGAGGTCGCTGACAGGGGCCGTCTCTACGAAGGCAAGAGCAAGCAGTTGAGCGATGTGGTGTTCACCGTAGACGGCCACATGGATGAGATCCTGTTCCTGCTGCCGATTCTGGCCGAGGACCTGTTCTAAGTCCAGGCAAAGGCAAGCAGCGAATTGACAAAGAGGGGACCGCAAGGTCCCCTCTTATTATTCCAATATGCGAGACACTGTAGATCCAAGATTTCCAGCAGAGGCGGCTCCCATGCCTGTCCTGAGCTTGTCGAAGGGCCGCTGGTCCGCGGGCGTGGGAGCCCGCTCTGCTTAGAACTTGGGCCTTGCGTACATTCTTCAACGAGGGCGGGAGCGCCAGGCGCCGACAAGCCCTCTCACCACATCGCCAACCCCTAGAACGACGAATACAACGCCCACCACCCGCACCAGCAAAACGGAATTACGCTGGGAAGCGACGTAGCTGGCCTGGGTGCCAGGCGCGATAAACTCGGCCGTGACCTGCGGTGGTTCGGTCCGCCAGGCCAGAACACCCACCGCTATGACAGGGTCGCCAATGGCAAAGCCTTCGTAGCGAACATCACCAGATTGGACGGTCGGTTTTATGTCTCGAAAGCCATAGGTGCTGTTCTCAATCTGCACCACACCGTCGGGCAATTCCAGCAACAGTGGTGGCGTGACCCGATCCAATTCCCACCAATGCTCGTCCCCATCCTCGTCAACTTCGCGCCCTTCGGCGATGTAGGCCACAAAGCCGCGGGCCTGGATCGGATTGCGTTGGCTGATGCGCCCTTCGACGAGCACTTCACCACCGACCGGCGTATCCTCCAGGTTGGTGGCCGTGATGGACACCAATACCTCCACGCGGTTAGCCCCGCGATAGATGAAACGCGGAAGCTGCCAGGCCACTCCAACCCCGACGATGATGAAAATGGCGCCGAGAAACAAACGGATGAGAAGCTCTATGAGATGGCCTTTGCTAAACACTGAGGGCGGCATCTCAATGACTTGCTTTTTCCGTCATCAGGGGCGATTCCCTGAGTCTGGTGCAGAGAAGCAGGCTCAGAACCATGAGGCCGATGAGCACAACCAAAGGCGAGGTCATCGAGCCTGTTGACGGGGACTTGAAGCTGTCCATTCCGAAGATGAAGACGATCCCTGAGATTTGCCCGATGAGCAACAGCAGGCCGTTTGACGTGCCCTCCGGTGCTGGATAGGCCACTTCGGCGCCATACTGGAATCCAATCGGGCCGGCGCTCAGCAAGAAGAATCCCAGGACAAAGGCTGCGGCGAGCAGGAGCCAGTAGCCTGTGGCATAGGTGAGGCCAACGAGTCCCAGGGTCGCACCAGCCAGGGCCAGGATCATGAACGGGGTTCTCCTTCGATAGCGGTCGGAGAGCAAGGGCATGACCAGGGCACCGATAATGCCACCCACGATCATCAAGCCGCCGATGATTCCGGCCTGGGTGATCGAGAACCCTCGTGGCCTGACGATGTTTTCGATCCACGTCGTCACCCCGTTGAATATCCCCAGGCCCACGAAGAAGATGATCAGCAGGAGGGCAAAGTCCCTTTTGCGCAGGGTTTGCTTGAGGCCGTCGAGAACCAGGGAGCGCGCTTCCTGGTCCGGTGGGCAGGGAGGCGTCGGGGGGCGCTCCCTGGCGAGCCCGAAAAAGACCACGGCGGCGATCACGGACACGATCCCGTAGGCAACCAGCATGGTGCCGATTTCAGAGCGGATCGTAAGGTACGGCGTGAGTGCCAGACCCACGAGGATGCCCAGGTACATAGCCAGCGATCCCAGGCCCGACGCGGTGGCCCGCTCCTGAATGGGAAACCAGCGAGCAGCCACCTTGGTGATGGCATTGAGGATGAACGGCTGCCCGATGGCGATCCCGATCTGGGAAATGAGCACCAGCGTGTAATCTGCCGCCCACAGGCCGCGCAGCAAGCCAAAGATGCCCGTCAGCGCAGCGCCTATTCCCACAGCGACGCGGATGCCGTAAGTATCAATAGCCCACGAAGCGGGGATGGAGATGACGATGTAGACGATCATAAAGCTCATGGACAAGAGGCCGATGCTGAGGTCGGAGACCCCATAATATTGGGCCGCGCTGCTGGTGATCGGGGCAAAGGTGATCCACAGAAGCTGGTTGACGACGACGACCAACATAAACGCCAGCAGCACGACCCATCGGTAGCCATAGACCTTGAAGCCAGTTTGTTCCATCAGACAAGACCTCCTTTAGGCTGATTTGGGTAAGGGGAATCAATAGCAATAGCTCCATGTCGGCTTAGCCTCAAGCTTCAACACGAGCGAACTGGACCAGTCGTTCTGAGCCGATGGTTGCACGTAGAAAGCGTGAAGCGTTCAGGATCTCCACGCCAAGTAATTGTCCCTCCTGGTCTAGCTCCACATTGACTCCTTCGGCCACCTCCACAAATCTCTCTTCCTCTCCATCCCGCACCAGGAAATAGAGTATATCGCTTTGGGGGTCGTAATGAGCTGTTGGTCTACTCATAGGTCCACCTCCCTGCGAGCACACGCTCGCTGATCTGACGGCTTTCGATAGGATGGATGGTCACAATCTCCACACGGTCAGGAAACTCATCGTAGGCGATCATCATTTTTC
>CAZQDO010000501.1:0-4158 GCA_964592085.1 uncultured Anaerolineae bacterium
CCCGGGTGCGGCAATCGGCCCGGGGACGGGCCTCAGAGCGGGTTTTCGGATAGGTACTTAGCAACAAAGGCAGGTGCTACCAACACTCCGAATAGCCGCACGTGCGGCAGACAACGCACCCCTCGCTTGGCTCCAGAATCTCGCCACACTCAGGGCACTCAGGCGAGATGTCTGGCATCCCCCTGACGATGGGCCTTCCCTCTGGATTATCGGCGTGGTCCCCGGTGTAGCGCTCAAGGCTCTTGGCTATGGCATCGGAGCAAGAAAGGGCGGACCCGCCGTTGTGCCAGGAGGGCGAAGGGCAGCGAATGCCCTTGAGCTGCCTGATGATGGCCTCGGTCTCAATGCCGCTTCTCAGGGCCAGGGAGATGAGCCGGCCAATGGCCTCAGACTGGGAGGCCGTGCAGCCGCCACTCTTCCCCATGTGGAGGAAGACCTCGCACAGCCCCTCGTCGTCCTCATTGATGGTCACGTACAAAGTGCGATTGCAGCCCAGGGGTATCTTTTCGGTCGCCCCTTGAGTGACGATGGGCCGTGACCGAGGCGCGAGCATCCCTTTGCCGGGCCTGGGCCTGGCAACGCCCCTGTTCAACACCTGTTCCTGGCGGCTGCCATCCCGATAGATGGTCAACCCCTTGCAACCCAACTGATAGGCCAACCGATACGCCCTGGCGATGTCCTCCCTGGTAGCGCCGTTGGGAAAGTTGGCCGTTTTGGACACCGCATTGTCCACGTGGCGTTGGCAGGCGGCCTGCATGCGGATGTGCCACTCTGGCACGATGTCGTGGGCCGTGACGAAAAGCCGGCGCACGTCGGACGGGATGTCTTCCAAATCCTGGATGCCGCCTCGTCCGGCCACCTCCCGCATCAACTCGGCGCTGTAGAAGCCTCGCTCTCTGGCCAATCTCTCCAAGATGAGATTGACCTGAGTCAATTCGTCCTCGTCCAGGACGTGGCGACGGGTGTAGGCCAGGGCGAAGAGAGGCTCGATGCCGCTGGATGCGCCGGCGATGATGCTGATGGACCCGGTG
Organism: uncultured Anaerolineae bacterium; assembly: GCA_964592085.1. Taxonomy (GTDB): domain Bacteria; phylum Chloroflexota; class Anaerolineae; order VGOG01; family VGOG01; genus CAZQDO01. Next base: position 1,032 of record CAZQDO010000501.1, read on the forward strand.
GGGGCGATGGTGGTCGTGGTGGCGTTGCGGATGCCCCGCGCTCTGATGCGCGCTTTCAGCCCCTCCCAATCGAAGGCGGGGACATCGGCCAGGCAGGGAGGCGGGTTGGGGCTTTCCACTTCCAGCGGCTCCGGCAAGGGAAGCTGGCCTTTGGTGTAGATGGACTCATCGAAGGCCGGGAAACTCCCCCGCCGGGCGGCCAAATCGCAAGACGCCTCCTTGCTCCAGTAGTTGATGGCCTCCATCACCTTTTCAGCCACGGCCTCTGCTTCTTTCGAGTCGTAGGGGATGCCCAGTTGAATGAGCACGTCGGCGAAGCCCATCACCCCCAGGCCGACCTTGCGGGTCGTGAGGGTGGCCTTCTCGATCTCTGGCAGGGGGAACTTGTTGGCAGCGATAACGTTGTCCAGGAAGTGGACGGCCACCTTCGTCGTGCGCTCCAGCTTTTCCCAGTTGATGCGGCCATCGGGAGTGACCATTCTGGAGAGGTTGACGGAGCCGAGGTTGCAGGACTCGTAGGGGAGCAGAATCTGCTCGCCGCACGGATTGGTGGATTCGTATGGCCCCAGAGCCGGCGTGGGGTTGAAGTCGTTCATGCGGTCGAGGAAGATGACGCCCGGCTCGCCGTTCCTCCAGGCCCCCTCCACGATCTTGTCGAAGACCTCTCTCGCCCTTCTACAATCAGCCGGCTTGCCAGTGTGGGGATTACGAAGCTCGTACTCCCCATCCTCTTGCAGGGCTTGCATGAACTCCTCGGTGAGGGCCACGGAGACGTTGAAGTTGTTGAAAGCGCCCTCCCCTTCCTTGCAGGTGACGAAGTCCACGACATCGGGATGGTCAACGCGCAGGACGCCCATGTTGGCGCCACGTCGTCTTCCGCCCTGTTTGATCACGTCGGTAGCCGTGTCGAACACGCGCATAAAGGAGACGGGGCCGGAGGCGACGCCCCCCGTGGAGCCCACGATGTCGCCGCTTGGGCGCAGGCGAGAGAAGCCAAAGCCCGTCCCTCCACCCGACTGGTGGATCAGCGCCGTGGCCTTCACCGCGTCGAAGATGCTGGTCATGTCGTCGTCCACTGGCAGGACGAAACAAGCGCTGAGCTGCCCCATCTCGGTCCCTGCGTTCATGAGGGTGGGCGAGTTGGGCAGGAAGTCCAGGCTGGCCATCAGACGGTAGAACGCTTCCGCCGCCCCTTCCACATCCACGTCGGCGTCGTAAGCCCTCTCCGCCTCAGCGATAGCCCGCGCCACCCGCCAGAACATCTCCTCCGGCGTCTCGATCACCTGGCCGTTCTTGTCTTTTTTGAGGTATCGTTTTTCCAACACTATGAGAGCGTTGGGGGGGAGACTGATGGCAGTACTATCCCGAATCATAGTGAGCCTTCTACTATCTCAATTCCAATCAAGTACTATTCGAGGAGTAGTCTCAAACTCGTTTACTCAGTTCTTACTAAGCTTGAGACCGTGTTCTTCACATTTGGCGATCAAGTAGTTGGTGAAGGCTGAGCAAGACACCAACATAAACTTCGCATCAGCGAAGGTCAGTGAAGGTTCCTCGAGCATAGCGTGACGTATACCGTCGGCATCGCTAGTGTAGCCATACAACGCACTGAATGCCTTCTTGAGAGCTCCATGAAGTCCCATCTTCTTTTCGATGATATTCAACGCCTTGCCCAATTCCGCCTTTTCGTCGCCCGTGATTGACCTGGCAAGTGCTTCGACAGCACTGATGGATTCTTTGATGGAATTGCGATAATCAGGGGCTTTTCTATCTGAGAGCTTGTCAAGTGCTGCCTTGAGGTGTAAACGGATGGCTTCAAAAGGGTCAGGCACACGGAGTGCCGATTCAATTTCTTGGATTTCCTCCTCCGAAGTAATTGATGTAATCTTTCCGCCAACAAAGCGATAGGCGGAAAGTTCGCGTTCCATTACGCTGTTACAGAACTCCATGAACCCCTCGGAAGGTAGCCCCTTGTCATTTGCTGCAACAAATTCGATGAAATCATACACTTCATACCATCCACAATCAAAGAAATACTTGCGAATCTTCTGGTATGTTTTAGGGAAATAGTCGTCGAGAGTGTCAAGTGGCCATTTGAAGTAGTTACACCAAAGGCGATTGAAGAGTGCATCAAGATCGCTATACGAGATACACCTGTCCCTGTAACGCTTCATCCTACCCCAACAGAAGATATCTAGAACATTCCAGAGACCATTGCGAAGCTCTCTGTCCATCGAATCTTTCTGAATGACAGTCTTTACAGGTTTAAGCCTCATGCGCTGTGAGAATAGCATTTTGACATCTCCATACCAAGACTTCACTTCGTTTAGCATCGTGTGAGTGAGTATCTAGTTCACCTAGAGACAAATGTTTTCACAGTTCCAACCTCACCCCCCTACGCCTCCTCCTCCCGCTTCTTCCTCTCGATCAACTCCTCGATCTCCTGCAAGATGCTCTCCACGTCGGCGAAGCGGCGGTAGACGGAGGCAAAGCGCACGTAGGCTACGTCGTCTAGCTCCCGCAGCCGCTCCATCACCATCCCCCCAATCACCTGGCTCTCCACCTCCCCATCCCCCCGGCCATAGAGCTTCCCCTCAATGCCACTGACCAGCTCCTCAATGGCCTCAGTGGAGATGGGGCGTTTGGCGCAAGCCTTTTGCACGCCAGACAGGAGCTTTTCCCGGTCAAACTCCTCCCGCCGCCCGTCAGATTTAACCACCATCAACCGTCGGGGCGCTATCCGCTCGTAGGTGGTGAACCGCTGCCCACAAGCCAAACACTCCCGCCGCCGCCGAATGCCTTCCCCAGCACTCCGGCTGTCAATGACCTTGGATTTGCTGCCACAGTAAGGACAATTCACTTCAAACCTCCCATTGATGATCGCCGATGCTTCGGCCTAATGTATTACCATGCCCCAACAAATAGTATGCAATATACCAACCCTCTACTATACATTGTAGGATGACCTGCCAGTAATGATACCACAAAAGGGCCAGATTTGCAAGGGCAAAGCCCTGAAATCTGGCCCTGATCGCAATATTTTAAGCTTGGGGATGGCGGCTAAAAAACGCTCTCCCCCTTCCCATTGATTGGGAAGGGGGAGAAAACAGAAAGGAGGTACTAAGGG
>CAZQDO010000502.1:0-4155 GCA_964592085.1 uncultured Anaerolineae bacterium
TTCCGAGAAATATGGATCTGACAGTCATCACAGTATCTTCTTGGTGTCCTGGCATCTTCGTGGTGAGTCTTCATCGAGTAGGCGGAGCATCCCTATGCCCGCCGCTGACAAATGGAGTGAAAAATGGTAAAGCTTACCGTGATGTATAATCTCCCCCCGGGTGCCGACCATGAGGCGTTTATTCGCTGGCGCACTACCGAGCACCAGGCCGATAACATGGCCATCCCGGGTATCATCAAGAGTGACTTCTACGTCATCGAAGAAGCCTGGGGACGGGATGACCTCCCTTACCGGTATATGACCGAGGCCTATTTCCCGGATATGGAAACCTTCCGCCAATCATTCTTTGACCCGGAGTATCAGGCCCAACTGGCCGAGGCGCTGAAGAAGATCGCTGACCCCTTGTTTCTCATCTCAGAAGAGGTGTTGAGCGCGTCGGCCGAGGAGTGAAGTTTTGGACCACATCACCCAACTCTATCCCTTGCCCAGCCAGGAACGACCCTTGAAGGGGACCTACCTGGCCCACCATCTCAGGCAATATAGCCAAGCGAGTGGTAAAGCCTTTGTGTATGGCAATTTTATCACCAGCTTAGACGGCCGGATTGCCGTCCCCCATCCCACCAGGCCCGGACTGATGGTGCCCAAGAATACCGCCAACGATCGTGACTGGCGGCTATTTCAGGAGTTGGCCGTCCAGGCAGACCTGATCATCAGTACGGGACGCTATCTGCGCGATTGGGCCGATGGCCGGGCCCAGGAGATTCTACGCGTGGACGCCCCTGACTTTGCTGATCTGAAAGCATGGCGGCTGGAGCAAGGCTTGTCACCTCAGCCCGATATCGCCGTCATCAGCGGTAGTTTGAGCTTTCCTATTCCCGACGTCTTGGCGGCGGGTGGCCGCAAGGTGGTCGTTTTCACCACAGCCGATCCCGACCTGGAGCGCGTCAAGGAAATCGAAGCCAAAGCGGGACAGGTTATCGTCGCGGGTAAGAAGGGTGTCGCCGGTGACCGGATGGTAGGGCACTTGACCGACCTGGGTTATCAAACCATCTACTCTGCCGCCGGGCCTAGAGTGCTGCACCTGCTTCTGGCCGGTGGCGTCTTGGATCGATTGTATCTCACCTACGCCAACCGTCTGCTGGGTGGCCAGTCTTTTTCGAGCATCGTGGAGGGCGAGCTTTTTGCACCTGCGGTCGATATGAAGCTCAATTCAGTTTATCTCGATCCGCACGCGCTGAACGGTTTGGGACAGCTCTTCGTGACATATCAGCGAGCCTGAACCTGGGTCCTTTCCGTTCTAATCACCCCTTTTTCTATCAGGATTGACACCGTGAACTGAGATTGGTGGCAATCCCAGGTCTCTTATACCGTTGAGGACAACGGTACCCCTGCCGCCGCTGGTCCAGCGGCACGATGAACAGGTTAGCCCGCTTTCTGTCGCCGATTGCAGCCGGGGGATGACTATGCTATACTGGGATCATCCTTTTATCGGCAGCGATCCGCGTATTGATAATATGAACGAAATGTTTGTGATCTACCTCAACTTCGAGCTTGAAGTTGGCCGCGGCCGTGGGCGCCAGTACCCGGTGGCCGTTACCCACTCGCCGGTGGGTGAAGCGCAGTCAACGATGCGTTTCCCGTACGACGAGTTGGCATTGCAAAAACGCCTGGTGGTCGTGCGGAATGCCTTGCTTGGCGCCGACTTAGGACCCGGCAGCCAGTCTCTTTCCCCTGAAGAACTGGTGGTGCGAGATTTCGGCCGGGATTTATTCGACGCCCTCTTCACCGGCGAGGTACGCCATTGTTATGAGCAGAGCATAGAACAGGCCCGGCGGGAAGATAAGGGGATACGCTTGAAGCTGCGTTTCCAAGCGCCGGACCTGGCAGCCCTTCCCTGGGAGTTTTTATACGACCCACGCCAGGCTGAATACATCTGCCTATCCCGCAATACGTCGTTGGTGCGTTACCTGGAGCCGCCCCGAGCCATCACGCCGCTGGACCTGAGTCCGCCGCTACGCGTCCTGGGCATGATCGCCGGCCCTGGGGGGCCGGAATCCCCGGACGTAGCGCGCGAAAAGGAACAAGTGGAAAAGGCTCTCCAAAGCTTACGGGTGCGGGGACTGGTGGAACTGACCTGGCTGGAGAGCCCAACCCGGCATCATCTGCAGGAGGCGATGCAGCACGGCGACTGGCATGTATTCCACTTCCTCGGCCAGGGTGATTTTTCCCGCAGGGATCGGCTCGGCGATAAGAGCGACGTGGCCCCGGCCGGTGAAGAGAGCGATATCCGGTGGCTGAGCGCGGCCGACCTGCCGCGGCTGCTGGCCAACCACCGTTCCTTGCGCGTAGTGCTGCTGAATGCCCGTGAAGGGGCGCGGGTGGCTCAGCCCCACGATGGGGCTTTGCTCCGCAACTTCTTCAGCAGCACCGCCGCCCTCCTGGTACGGCAGGGTACTTCGGCCGTGCTGACCGTGCCCTACGAGATTAGCGACGAGACAGAGATCAGGCTGTTCCGGGTCTTCTATGAAGCCCTGGCCCTGGGGATACCCGTCGACGCGGCGGTCGTGGGGGCACGCAAGGCCATCAACTCCACAGTGGCCAACGTCGTCGAGTGGGGAGCGCCGGTGCTCTTTATAGGCTCACCGGATGGGCTGGTGTTTCGCCCCACGGGGGGGCTCGACACTGTCCAGGCAGAGACTACAGAAGAGCCACTCCCGGCGGACGTCGAACTCGAGACATCCGCGGAGGTGCTAGAGCCCGTCGAGCCCGAAACGTCCGCGCAAGTGCCAGAGCCGGAGCCAGCTCCAGCCCCGGCCGTCCCGTCCCAGGAGGCCGAGGAACCATCCCGCGAGCCGAGGCCGGAGCCAGCTCCAGTCCCGGCCGTCCCGCCCCAGGAGGCCGAGGAGCCACCCCGCGAGCCGAGGCCGGAGCCAGCTCCAGCCCCGGCCGTCCCGCCCCAGGAGGCCGAGGAGCCACCCCGCGAGCCGAGACCAAAGCCGAAAACCCCCATCCGCACCCCGCAACCCATTGAGCCGGAGCTGGTCCTCATCCCTGCTGGCGAGTTCCTGATGGGCAGCGATCCCGAGAAGGATCAGCATGCCTACGAGGCCGAACAGCCTCAACATCGCGTCTACCTGCCCGACTACCATATCGCCAGGACGCCGATCACCAATGGCCAATACACAGCCTTTGTGGAGGCCAGCGGCTATGATGCGCCGAACCACTGGGTAGATGGTAAACCACCCGACGACAAGGAAGACTACCCCGTAGTGTATATCTCCTGGTACGACGCCACGGCCTATTGCAGGTGGCTGAGCGAGAAAAAAGGCCGGACCTACCGGCTGCCCAGCGAAGCCGAGTGGGAGAAGGCGGCCCGCGGAACCGACGGGAGGATTTATCCATGGGGAGATGTTTGGGACCCTGGCCGCTGCAATTCCAAGGAGGGCGGCCCAGACGACGTTACGCTGGTGGATGCCTATCCCGACGGAGCCAGCCCTCACGGTATATTGGATATGGCCGGCAACGTGTGGGAGTGGACGGGGAGTCTATACCAACCTTATCCCTACGATCCGAACGATGGCCGGGAAGACCCCCGTCTGGGCGGCAAGCGTGTGTTGCGGGGAGGCGTCTTCTACAGCACTGCCAGGCGCGTGCGATGTGCATACCGTGACAGTGGCCACCCGGACCGCTGGCGCGGCAGCTACGGCTTTCGCGTGGTGCTGGCCCCCAGCTAATGCCATTCTCTTTTCGTAACTACTTTGACAATGTCACATTAACATAAAAGCGGGGTTTACGAGCTCCGAGCAGGTCCGAGACCGGTGCTCTCGGCGGCAAATGTCGTGTTATGAACATGGATCAGCCGAAAAACGCCGTTTCGTGTAGAACATTTGTCTAATGTGACATTGTCAAACTACTCAGCCGCCCCCCTATCCCTCAATCCTGGGGGAGGAGAGAGAATGGTTTCCCCCCAGGATTGGGGGGTAGGGGGCGGTTTAGGCGCTACTGAGGCCATTTTCACCGCCTGCCTGAGACGTACTTTCGTCATTTGTAGGCTACTTTGAAATGAAATGGGTGCATTCAAAATGAGTGGTAGGGGGGGGCTTGCACCCGCCCCGGGGCACCCGCAAGGGGCGCCCCTACCAACCCATTTTGAAC
>CAZQDO010000503.1:0-4152 GCA_964592085.1 uncultured Anaerolineae bacterium
GGCCGGGACCGGGTGCTGGCCCACTACACCCAGGCTCAGGTGGCGGCGAAGACGTATCAGGTGTACCGCGGGTTAATGGCGACTTGCCCCTGATGATCAATGATGATATAATATGGCTGAAATGCTGATATTCTGCAATTTCATCTCTTTCAAAGGGGTGCCTTATGGAAGCTAATACCATCCAAATCCGACAACGGGGAGTGATCACCCTCCCCGCTAAACTACGCCAGCGCCACAGCTTGGAGACTGGGGATACCTTGACTCTCATTGACCTGGACGGGGCCTTTTTCGTGACCCCCAAGGTGTCCCTGGTGCCCAAGTTGGCGGCGGAGATCGAGAGGCTGCGCCAGGAAGCTGGGCTGAGCATAGAAGATCTACTGGAGGGCCTGGATGAGCAACGACGACGCTACTACCGAGAGAAGTACGGAAGCCCTGATTAAACCCAGGCTCTTCATGGATGCCGACGTGCTGATCGCTGGGTCCGCTTCCACGACCGGAGCCAGCCATATCCTCCTACACCTGTCTGATCTGACTATCATCGAAGGGATCATTTCTCAGCAGGTGAGGGTCGAAGCGGAACGAAACCTGCGGGAGAAGATGCCCTACGCTCTGCCTGCCTTCGGGCTGCTGGTCGAGTCTGCCATCAGACTGGTTGATGATCCCCACGAAAACCAATTGGTCTCCTTGAAAGGGCAGGCTCATGTTGAGGATCTGCCCCTATTGGCGGCGGCCCTGCTCCACCGATGTCATTACCTGGTGACCTTCAACGTCAAGCACTACTATCCCGAAGGCGACAAGATCACTATCCTTCGCCCTGGCGAGTTTCTGTTCCGGCTTCGCCATCAACTGATGGGGCTGATCCCCTAGCTGTGAACTGTAACTACATGCCATCTGCTATAAGCCATAAGCCAATTCACATCGGCCTAAACGCCCACCTCCTGTCCCTGGCGGAGACCTATCGGGGCGCGGGCATCAACTGGTACATCCACAACTTGCTCACCCATCTGCCCCGCGTTGACCGCGATAACCGCTACACGGCTTTCATAGGCGATGGGCGGTTCACCAGTCCGGGGCTGGCGCTAAAGCGTTCGCGGCTGCCCACCTCCAGGCCCGTGGTCAGGATCTTCTGGGAACAGATGGTTCAACCTTTCGCTTTGCGAAAAGAGAGGGTGGACTTGCTTCACGCCCTGGCTTTCGTCACGCCCTTGCTCTCGCCTTGCCCAGCGGTGGTTACCATTTATGACCTGAGTTTCCTCCTCTACCCTGAGAGTTTCCAGCGTTTCAAGCGCTTCTACCTTGGCCTTTTCACCCATCTCTCAGCCAGGAAAGCCAGGCGCATCATCGCCATCTCGGAGAGCACCAAACGCGACGTGGTTCGCCTGATGGGGGTTCCTCCTGAGAAAGTGGAGGTAGTCTACTGCGGAATAGACGATGCCTTCCATCCCCTGGCCGAGGATCAGGTGGCCGCTTTTCGGTCGAAGCGGGGCCTGCCGGACCGCTTCATCCTTTTCGTGGGCACTATCGAGCCGCGCAAAAACGTGACCAGGCTCATCGAAGCCTTCTCCAACTTGCACACTTGCACACTTGCACACTTGCCAACTTGCAGACTTGCAAACTTGAAGCTGGTCATCGGCGGGGCCAAAGGTTGGTTCTACGAGGACGTTTTCGCCCGCGTGGAGGAGTTGGGGCTGGAGGGCGAGGTGGTATTCCCCGGTTACATCCCCGTCAGCGAGTTGCCCCTGTGGTACAACGCGGCGGAGCTCTTTGTCTACCCCTCTCTCTACGAGGGCTTCGGTCTGCCCCTGCTGGAGGCTATGGCCTGTGGGACGCCGGTGGTCACGGCCAACACGTCGTCGCTGCCGGAGGTGGTGGGCGAGGCGGGGCTAATGGTTGATCCGTCGGACGTTGACGGGCTGGCGGAGGCCATGAGGCAGGTTTTGGGCGATGAGGCCCTTCGTCAGCAGATGAGGGAGCGAGGATTGAAGAGAGCCAAAAACTTCTCGTGGACAAAAATAGCTCAGGAGACGGTGCAGGTCTACTGGCGAGCCATGGAGGACGGGGATGTTTGAGCAATATCGGCGACGGGTTTCCCTGATCATGGCCCTGACGGATGTGATGCTCGTTAACCTGGCCTTTGCCGCTGCTTACTGGGTGCGCTACGACCTGCAGTGGTTCCGCGCCGTGGATCCTGCCAACGACGCTCCCTTCCGGGTATACATACCGTTCGCTTTGGTGCTGACGGTGCTTTTGGTGATGGCCTACAAGCTGGGGGGAGTCTACGACCAGCCTCGCAGCGCATCCTGGCTCGATGAGGTCTACGCTCTTTTTGGCGGCACTACCACGGGCATCCTCATCATCATGGCCATCACCTTCTGGTTTCAGCCTCTGGTCTATTCCCGTTTAATGTTCATCTGGGCAGGGTTGATCATCGTCACCTTGCTCTCGCTCAGCCGCTTAGTCAAGCGCTGGGTTTGGGAAAGACAAATGCGGCGAGGCATCGGCGTGGATCGCGTGCTGATAGTCGGGGCGGGCGAGGTGGGCCGCAGGCTAATGCGCAACATCGTGGCTCAGCCCGAACTGGGCTACCAGGTCATTGGCTTCGTTGATGATGATGCTGAGAAGAACAGGACAGACATCGGTCGCTTTAAGGCCCTGGGGGATATTGATAATCTGGTCCGCGTCGTGCAAGAGGAGGCCATTGACGAAGTCATCATCACCTTGCCCTGGATGTATCATCGCAAGATTCTGGGCATCATGCGGCAGTGTGAGCGGGAGCAGGTTCGGGCTCGCATTGTGCCCGACCTGTTTCAGTTGGCCCTCAGCCGGGTGGATATCGAGGACCTGGGCGGTATTCCCATTATCGGTGTCAAGGAGGTGGCTATCACTGGATGGAACCTGGCTTTCAAGCGGGCCAGCGACCTGGTTATCTCTTTGGCAGTATTGATTTTTCTCTCCCCCCTGATGCTTCTCATTTCGGTGGCTATTAAGCTGGATTCCCCCGGCCCCGTCCTTTTCAAACAGGTCCGGATGGGCAAAGGGGGGCGCAGGTTTACGTGCTACAAGTTTCGGTCCATGCGCCAGGGGGCTGAGGAAGAACGCCCTCAATTGGCAGACATGGACGAAGTCGTGGGGCCGACTTTCAAGATCCGCAACGACCCGCGCCGTACTCGAGTGGGCAGGATCCTGCGTCGCGTTAGCCTGGACGAGCTTCCTCAGTTCTACAACGTCTTGCGGGGGGAAATGAGCGCGGTTGGCCCCCGCCCGGCCATTCCTTCTGAAGTGGAACAATACCAGGAGTGGCACCGAAAGCGCCTGGAGGTCTCGCCGGGCATCACCGGCCTCTGGCAGGTCAGTGGCCGCAGCCAGCTCACCTTCGATGAGATGTGCCTGCTGGACATCTACTACCTGGAAAACTGGTCACCCCTTTTGGACCTCAAGATCGCCCTGAAGACCATCCCTAGCGCCCTCGCCGGCAGAGGCGCATACTGATCAATGACCAATTTGGGTTTGGTCATTGGGATTTGAGGATAAGGCCATGTTCAATCTATCTTCTCAAGACCGAAACAACTTAGTCGCATTCCTTCAGGATTTGATCCGTACCCCCAGTGTCTCGACCCAGGAGAAAGCGGTGGCCGAGCGCCTGGCGGGGGAGATGCGGCAGGTAGGCTTCCCGATGGTAAAGCAGGATCGCATCGGAAACGTCATCGGCTGTCTTGGTCCTGGTACTGGCCCCAGGCTCGTCTACGACGGCCACATGGACACCGTGAGCGTCAGTGATCCGGCGTCCTGGGCCCGCGACCCTTACGGGGCCCAGATCGAGAGTGGGGTGCTGTACGGACTGGGCGCCTGTGACATGAAGGGCGCGTTGGCGGCCATGGTCTATGGAGCCAAGATTCTCATTGACGCGGGCGTCCAACTGGCTGGCGAGCTCTGTGTGGTGGGCGTCGTCCAGGAAGAGCCCTGTGAGGGCCTGGCCATGCAGGTGCTGATCGAAGAAGAGGGCATCAGGCCGGATTTCGTCGTTCTGGGCGAGCCCTCCAATTTGCAGATAAAGCGGGGCCACCGGGGTCGCGTGGAAATGAGGGTTGCTGTCAGGGGCAGATCGTGTCATGCCTCCACCCCCGATCGAGGAAGGAACGCCATCTACGATGC
>CAZQDO010000504.1:0-4129 GCA_964592085.1 uncultured Anaerolineae bacterium
AACATATCGGCCTGTCAAGCCGAAGATCGCGGGTTCAAGTCCCGTCGGGCCCGCTGTGACACAAACTCCCCATACAATGAGGGAGCACGTATCTCAACAAGGAGTGAAATGCGCTGGACGGCAGCCAACCAATGAGCGCATTCCCTCGTACTGTGGCTGCTGTGAGCACCGCTCGCAGCAGTTTCTTTTTAAGGTCGTCCGATGTCTCCCAGATAGTCTGGAAATTCTGGACCAGGTAAGCAGTTGCTATCGGCGATAGCTTTACCCGGCTTTCTTGAGCGATAGACATACGCGAGCAGATCGCTAATCTCTATGAACGATATGGGGCGCCAGCCCTCGCCAACTTCCGGATCGAGGACATCACGGGACACGGCCCTTATGAAGCGGGCGTGTTTATCCTGGCAGATTTCAACGGCGCTTTGGTGCTGGTCAGGCGTAAACCTCAGACAGGATATCCCAGCCTGGAAACCTTCTGGTGGCTCCCTGGCGAGGGTTTGGACGAGGCTGCAAGTGCGGGAATTTCGGGAGGAAACAGGCTTAGAAGTCCACCTTGGCCGGCTACTCGTGGCCTTGGTCAGGGACGAACGATTCTTCATGTTCTGGTTCCGAGGGCATGTCGTCGCCGGGACCGTCTCACCCGACGGTGATCCCCCACCCACAGCATCGCCGAGGTAAAGTCCTTTTCCCCAGCCGACGTACCCGTCGAGGCTCTATTGAATTGAGGGAGCAAGCAAGGAATCTTGAGGTAAAGGCATTATCTCACGCGGGGTGCTACCATCTCCAGGTCAAGCCCCTGGCGGCTGACGTCGAAACGGTCGGAGCGGCGAACCCCGGCCGCGTGATCTGCCAGATCGAAGGAGAACGCAGCCGGGGATCGGATCAGTTCTGCCAGGGGGAGTTGTCTGTCGTGCAAAAGGCATTCCAGAAACCACAGCGCCAACGCCGAGTTGGATGTCTGATGCGGAGGCGTGGCCTGGTACACGTGACCGGCAGACGGTACGGCACGCGTGACGCCCCAGTTCGCGAAGGTACGCAGGAGCCTTTGCACCGCCCGTTCGAGCGTGGTCCGGTGCCCCCACGATTCGCGCATTCGACGTAGTACCTGTGTCGACTCGAACTCACCCTGCAGATTGAGCAGATGCCCTACCGTGCTTGCCACGTCATGGAAGAAGGGATATGCTAACAGGGACATCCCCCAGTGCAACCAAAGCCGATCTTCTGATGAAACGCGGGGCAGCAGTGTCAAAGCTTCTGAATGAAGAGTTTGCTGTTCCCGCGGCACCCTAACCCAGATCCGGGTCAAAACAGTGATCGTATTCTTGCGGGCCTTTTCACCCGGTATCTCATCAGCCAACCGCTCCAGAAGCTCTTGCCGAATCCGCTGTATGTCGAGGCCCTCCAGAACAAGCCCTGCCGTCAGATCAAGCCAGTTTAAGTTTAGTTCCCGATCGAACCCAATCCTTCGATTATTCATCCTCTTCCCCTGAGTGAGTTTTGGGTTTCGAGTTTCGAGGTGCAAGTTGGAATCTGCAGTTCGCCCGGTGCTGCCTGTTACTTGTTACTTCTTGTTACCTGTAATCTGGACGAACGGCACAATCACCTCTTCCAAGGCGATTCCTCCGTGACAGATCGCGTGCTCGCCTTTGCCAAGGAAGGCGTTCAACTCTGGGGCGAGTAACACCTGGAGTTCATCCGGCAGGCCGACGTTGCTCCACTCGAGAGCCGCGGGCACTTGATCGCGTGCCAGGGCCAAGAAAGCTGGGGCGGTATAGACCCGAGCCCGCTGGCCCCGTTTCTCCGCCAGCACGCCCTCATCAGGCCGACCGATTCCGCGCGCCCAGACATTGCCATGGTCGGCAGTGAGAAAAATGGTGAACCGCTCGTCCAGCAACTTGGTCACCAGACTGGTCAGATATCGATACTTCGTCAGCCAGAGCCAGACCTGCTGATGCATGCCGGCGGTGCCCAGTTGCATGCCGTGACCGATCTCGTCTATCGTGTTAACCACCAACCCGACGACTTGCACCCGTTGGTCCTCACTCAGGGCCAGCACGTCCGGCTCCAGAGGAACCTCATCCGGCGGGCGCTCGGCCAGGGTGGAGTTGGAGTCGACCAGGTACCTGGTCCCTAAATTGCGAGCGTAGCCCACGGCGCTGGATGGCAGGCCGTGGTCCGCCCAGAACCGGTGCCAGCGAGCAGCTTCCTGGTCCGTCGTACCCCACGAGCCGGGGAAGAATAACGGCGCCCTTCCGGCAAAGATTGCCTGGCGCGAGATAGACGTGAGGGTGGGCACCCAGGCGAATAGGCCATCACCTTGTAACTGCCACGCGTGGCTTTCTTCGGCCCACACGTCACGGACAATAAACCATTGGTCCAGAGCCAGCGAGTCGACCACCACCAAGGCCAGGCGTACATCGGGATGCCCCTGGCGATAGGTGGCCAGATAGGCCGGAACCTGGTGTAGCATAACCGGCCGGGGCAGGTGAGGTTGGTTATGGAGCGTATGATAGCGGTTCAGCATCCAGGTGGCAAATCGAGCTTCGACTTCCAGATGCAAGGCAGTGTACGGGTTGAGTGCATCCGCACCCAGGTCCCCGGCGTGGCGATGGCGCAAGACAACCAGCTCCGCCCACCGGTCGGCGAAACCGAGCCAGTCTTTGTGGGAGGCATCCGAAGTAGGCAGGGTTTCGACAAGACGCCCAAGCAGGCGCTCGAAGCGCAAGACCCCCTCGGTCTCAGTCCCCTGAGCGACGCCAATTTGTGCCCACTCGTCTACCTGCCAACTCTCCGGCATAGACACAGGCTTGAGTTTGCCTTCCAGGAAGAGAGTACTCAGATAGGCACGGACCTCCGGCTCATCAAGAGGCAGCACCTCGCCCGGGCCGTAGTCGGGGCGGGCCTCTTTGAGTCGCAACTCGGGCGGCTGCTGCGTTGCCAGGAAACCAAACCAGTTGTCCTGCAAGAAAGCCAAGAAGTCGTCGGCGCTGACCAGCAGTTCCTCCAGCCGCCATCCGGCCAGGGCCGGATTTTGACGCAGACTCTCCAGCAGCACCGCATCCAAGGTTGGAGGTACGACCTGGGCGCGGAGGTGGCGCGACAGCAGCAGCTTGAGCAAATCGGCCGGGGTCTTGATCAGTTCGGGTATGACTCCGAAGACGTGCTTGAGGACGAACACCTTGGTGGCCCGATCTCCCATCTCCGGGCCCTGATAGCCCTGGTAGGCCGCGTACAGCGCCTGCAAATCGGCCGGATCCAAAGCGCTGACGACCGGGTAGCTCAATTTGGGGAAGAGCTGGGGCAAGCCAAAATTTAAGGTACGGCCGGTCTGTAATAGATCGTAGGGCAGGGTCTGTAACGATGCTTGAGGCGAGCGCAAGATAACGACCAGATCTGTGGGTAGATCGTCGTCCCAGTGTTGGCGGTAACCAGACTCGTAAGCGTAGCGAAAGGCGACGGCATCTTCAAAGGGGAGCAGATCGAAGCCACGCGTCCTGATTTCGGCCAGCAATTCCTCCTCCAGCAGCAGGCCGTCAGGATCGGCGGCCAGGGTCAATCGGTGGGTGGGTTCGGTGAAGTATTGCAGGATGTGCTCACGCCAGCCAGTCATGGGCTACTTGCTCCTGGCTATATATGGATCAACCAAGCAGCCCAAGAGGCCGCCCAAATCGGGGAAACGAGGCAGGCGCAGGCTCTCCAGGATCTCCTCGAACAGGTGGCCCCAGCGATGGGTGTAGCCTGGCTTCAGGCCGGTGGTCTGGCAAACCTCACTCCAATAGTCACCGCCCTGGTAACCGAAGACACCTTGCGCCACCAGGTAAGTGGTAAAGGCACAGGCGTAGCGGTTCTTGATGGCAATGGCTGAATCGGTGAGACCCAGGCTACGCAGGCGCAGGCCGATGATCTTGCCGAGTTGCTGACACTCATCGGCGCTGATGGGGATTTCGCCCAGCAATTCGACAGCGCGCACCTGGGGCGCGAGCCAGGCTTCCCAGTCAGGTAGTGTAGTACGATTTTGTGGGGCTTCGCCGTCTATTGGATTGCCAGTCACAGCGCCCGCTCCATCTGCTCCTGGACCGGCTGGCCGGGGATGCTGTGCCAGGGGGCAAACCAGAAGGAGAGCCGGGCGTCG
>CAZQDO010000505.1:0-4112 GCA_964592085.1 uncultured Anaerolineae bacterium
GAACTTGTTCGGGTTTTTCGCGTGTCACCCCCAACAAGTTGGGGAGTCCGACACCCTGACCATGCGAAGTTCCAAAGAGCGCAGAACGTATTATCGAGGAGAGCACGCGATGCTTGCTTCCAAAACGTCCCGCATCTTACTGATCCTGGCACTCCTGGTCGTGTTGGTTGTTGGAGGTGGAGTCCTGGCCGTTGTCGCCGGTGTGAAGAGCCTTGCGCCTGTGCGCCTGGCCTTTGGCTATCCCTGGAGCATCCTGGTCCAAGAGGCGGACACGATGAACCAGTGCTACGACTGTCACGAGCCGGCCAAGTCTCACACCTGCGATTCCTGCCACGACGACCACGGCTCGGCTGAGATGGCCAACGTGCCCTTCGACGATCTGATCTTGCTCGTCGGCGACGTGCCCGATCCGGGGTACATCGCGGCCAACGACATCCTGCCCTACCGCGACCAGCCGGGCACCCACGTGGCTCTGCTCGATTTCCTGGCCGACCACGGCGTGACCGATTTCGAGAGTGTGACCCTGGCCTCCCGTGACGAGGGATTTGTGACCTTTGAGCGGCCCAACCTGACCAGCGAGGCATGGCTCATGCCCCACGTGGACGGGGTGCGCTTTGCCGCCGAAAACCTGCACATCTCCACCTGGCTGAAGGGCGTGTGGCGCATCATCGTCGTCGGCGCGGAAAAGCCGCTGACGATGGATGGCTATCGCACCTCCATCGGCCGGCTGCTGCTGGGGCCCACCCGCTCGGTGACTATCGAGCAGACCGACGTGATGCTCAGGAGCGAGACGGATGGTCAGGTGCGCAAGGGCAAGACGGCCTCACGGATCGAGGGGGCGGGGCTGGCGGACATCGTGGAAGGGGACTTCCCCCGCGATCCCGACTTCGATACGCTCCTGGTTCGCGACGCGGAAGGGCAGGAGCACACCCTGACAGCCGCCGAAGCCAAAGGCGCTGTGCTGGCCCAAATGGGTCAGAGGGTCGTCCTGGTCCTACCGAGTCGCGGTCGGGCGCAGTGGATAACCGATGTCGTGGAGCTCGTGTCAGAGGAGTAGGTCATGCCTGTGATGAGTGATCAGGCAATCAGGAAATCGGGAAATCAGGGGATCAGGGGATCAGGGAATCAGGAAATCAGGGACTGCCCTGAGCGTAGTCGAAGGGAATCAGGCATTTCCTCATTTCCTCACTCCCTGATCACTAATTCCCTGCCCCTTCTGGCGCTCGCGCTCCTTTTCTGTCTGGCAAGCTGCGCCCCGGCGTGGGAGGCGACTGTCGTTGCCCCGGATGGCAGCGACTTCCCTGTGGACGGCAAAGTCCTGGCAAACCTGGCCGATTTTGTTGAGGAGGGACAGGAGGACCTCGCCCTGGAGCGGGTGCTCTGGACAGCGGGGCACTGGGTGATCGAGCGTCTGATCGTGAACGAACCGGAGGGCGCCCGGCACGAGTTCGATTGGGCGGCTGTGGCTGACGATGCCTGGTGGAGAAAGGATGGGAAGCTATCCATCGGCGGCGAATTGTTCCCGGTTTCGCGCGTGGAAGTTGAGCCGCCGCCCCTGCTGAGACAAGTCGAGGCGAACATCATCGACATCGCGCCGACAGTCGCCGCCGCGCTGGGTCTGCCGTCTCCAGCCCAGGCCACCGGGCGGGCGCTGGAAGCACCCCCCGCCGGCCACGTGTTTCTCCTCTTCCTTGATGGCTTTGGTTACGTGCGCTACGTTGAGGCCCGCGACGCGGGGCTGATCCCCAACCTCGTCGCGCTGGGCGAGCCCCTGCTCGCCCTGACCGTCTACCCACCCAGCACCACCATGGGCTCGGCGGCTCTGCTCACCGGCGCGCCACCGTGGGTCAACGGGGTGGACCAGCGGGGCATCCGCAAGACGGAGGTGGAGACGCTATTCGACGTTGCCAGCGCCGCCGGCCTGCAGGTCGTGGCCGTGGAGGGCAATGCGCTGGCCTTCAACCTGCGCAACGCCGAGATGCAGCTCTCCGGCGACCGCGACGGCAATGGCAGCACCGACGACAACGTGCTGGCCAACGCCCTGGCCGTGCTGGCTGAGGGGATGCCCGACCTGTTCTACGTCCATTTCCACGGCATTGACGATGCCGGGCATACCTACGGCCCCAACACGCCGGAGGAAGAGGCCGTCATATGCGAAGTAGACGCGGCGGTGGGGCAGTTGCTCGCAGCGCTGCCCGCCGATACCCTCATCTTCATTTTCGCCGACCACGGGATGCACATGGTCGAGGAGGAAGGGAGGTTGGGTAATCACGAACATCTGATCGAGCGAGATATGTTCATTCCTATCTTCGTAGTTTCAAAATGAGAGGGTCTTTGGGAGTTGGCGTGGGGAGCGAGCCGGAGTCCTCAACTTGTTGAGGCCTGCCGCGCCGCCCCCTCAACAAGTTGAGGACTCTGATACTGTCACCCTGCGAAACCCCAAAGAGCCGAAATGAGCAAATACTCGAACTAAGGGGGAAAAGATGCGAAGTAGAGTTGTTCTGACGATGACGTTGTTGCTGGCCGTCGTGCTGGTCGGCTGTGGTGGCGGAGCCCCAGAGGTGGATTGGACCCTCGGCGTCAGCGGCGCAGTGAGCAGTCCGCTGTCCCTGAGCTACGCCGACTTGGCCGGCATGACCCAGACCGACCTGAAGGATGTCTTCATGGACAAGTCGTTGGGTGAGGACACGACCGGCGACTGGAGCGGTGTAGCACTGACCGAGATCCTGACCAAAGCTGGCGCTAGCGAGTACGTGAGCATCACCGTCGTTGCCGCCGATGGCTATGCCATTGAGATTACCAAAGACGAGCTGCAAGATGCTATCGTCGCCCTGAAGGAAAATGGGAAATGGATCGCCCAGGCCGACCCCGACCACGGCCCCATCCGCCTGGTCTGCCCCTATACGCCAGCCAACCGCTGGGTCTACCAGCCGATGGAGCTCCAGGTGAACGCCCAGGCTGCCGGCGTGCCCGAAAACGCTGCCTTCAAGATCACCGGCAACGTCGAGACGCAGGTCGGCTGGACCGAGGAGAAGATCCGCTCCATGGACGCCATCGAGGCTGAGTCCACGAACAAAGAAGGTGAGACCAAAACTTACACCGGTGTGCTCATCACCGACCTGCTGGGCAAGGCCGGCCCCAAGGCTGATGCCACGACGCTGGTGTTCGTTGCTGACGACGGCTACAGCGCCGAGGTGCCGCTGGCCGACATCGAGGGCTGTGCCGATTGCATCGTCTCCTTCCGCAACCAGGGTGGCTTTAGCATCGTCGCGCCCGGCCTCTCCGGCAGCGCCCAGGTCAAGGGCGTGGTCGAGATCCAGGTCAAATAGGAGGCTTGCCATAGACGAGATCGTGCGCGGCCTGGCCCAGGCCATTCGCCTGATCTTTGCGCTCGACCCGGCCCTCTTCGAGATTGTAACGCTGTCTCTGCGCGTCTCGGGCACAGCGCTGTTGTTCAGCACCCTCATCGGCATTCCCCTGGGCGCAGTGCTGGGCCTGAGTCGTTTCTTTGGACGACGGATGGTTATCGCCCTGCTATACACCGGAATGGGCTTCCCGCCAGTGGTCGTGGGGCTATTCGTCTACCTGGTGCTGTCGCGCAGTGGGCCGCTGGGACAGCTCAACGCGCCGCTGATTCCGTCGCTATTCACCCCCGGCGCGATGATTGTTGCCCAGACCACCATCTCCTTTCCCCTGGTGGCAGGCTTCACCATGGCTGCCGTCATGGGGGTGGACCCTCAGTTGCGCCTCCAGGTCCGGGCGCTGGGTGCCACCACCTGGCAGACGACCCTGGCCATCCTGACCGAGGCACGCGTAGGCGTGATCGTATCCATCATTGCTGGCTTCGGCAGCATCATCTCGGAGGTCGGCGCAGTGATGCTGGTGGGCGGCAACATTGAGGGCAAGACGCGCGTGTTGACGACGGCCATCGTGCTCGAGACGCGCAAGGGCAACTTCGATCTGGCGATAGCCCTGGGGGTCATCTTGTTGGCCCTTTCCTTCATCGCAAACCTGCTTATGTTGCGGCTGCAGGGAGCGGCCCCGATGCGCAGATAGTGCGCTGTCGGGGCGTCGGGCGGTATGTTGTGGGAATCGTCTACCAGCTGGAGAAC
>CAZQDO010000506.1:0-4111 GCA_964592085.1 uncultured Anaerolineae bacterium
GATACGTATAGCCCGGGAGTTTGGTCATGAGCCGACTACTCCTGATGAAGCCAGGGAAATATTAAAGCTCAAAGGTCAGGATAAGGTAAATTTCTAAGCAGTAGAACAGCTCAACCCTGTCTCTGACGCGCACGATGAACACCTGGCACGGCGCCAGGTTTCACACAAGTCCGGAATAGTCTGGTCAGCAACGACGCACCAACAGAACTAGGAGAGTCAATTATGGGTTACACTATTAACCGAGTGACTGTCATCGGCGCCGGCACGATGGGGGCGGCCATCACCGCTCACCTGGCCAACGCCGGCATCCCGGTTTGCCTGCTGGACATTGTCCCGAAGGAATTGACGCCCGAAGAAGAAGGCAAAGGGCTGACGCTCGATCACCCGGCGGTGCGCAACCGTATCGTCAACGAAGGGTGGCAGCGTTGCGTCAAGGCCCGCCCGGCCAACCTCTTTACCAAGGACGCCGCTGAGCGCGTCACGCTGGGCAATCTGGAGGACCACTTTGACTGGGTAGGCGAGGCGGATTGGATCGTCGAGGCGATCGTCGAGCGGTTGGGCATCAAGCAGCAACTGATGGCCCGCATCGAGGAGGTCCGCAAGCCAGGCAGCATCGTCAGCACCAACACTTCGGGTATTCCTATCAAGGACATCGCCGAGGGGCGCTCCGACGACTTTA
This sequence comes from uncultured Anaerolineae bacterium, assembly GCA_964592085.1. GTDB lineage: Bacteria > Chloroflexota > Anaerolineae > VGOG01 > VGOG01 > CAZQDO01. Next base: position 680 of record CAZQDO010000506.1, read on the forward strand.
AGGCCCACTTTCTGGGCACACATTTTTTCAACCCACCCCGCTACCTCAAACTGCTAGAGATCATCCCCCACCAGCAGACCAAACCTCAAGTTCTCGAATTTATGAAGGAATTTAGCACGCGAACGCTGGGCAAGGGCGTGGTCGTCTGCAAGGACACGCCCAACTTCATCGCCAATCGCTTCTTCTCGATCTTTGGGTCCCGCATGCTGAACTATGCGCTCGACAATGGCTATACCGTCGAAGAGGTAGACCTCCTCACCGGGCCGCTCATCGGCCGTACCAAGGCGGCTACCTTTCGCCTGTTTGATCTGGTAGGCTTCGACATCCATGCCCAGGTGTGCGGCAACCTCTACCTGGCCATCCCCCACGATCCCTACCGCGAGGAACTGAAGCACGCCAAGGCCCTTGCGCTCATCGAGGCCATGCTTGAGCGCAAGTGGCTGGGCGACAAGACCAGGCAGGGCTTCTACAAGCGGGTAGAGACCGAGGAAGGGCGCCAGTTCTGGGCGCTAAACCTGGAGACGCTGGAGTATCAACCGCCGACCAAGCCGCGCTTCGAGTCGGTGGGCAAGCACAAAGACGTGGAGGACGTAGGTGAGCGGATCAAGCGGCTCTGCGCCGAGGATGACCGCGCCGGACGGTTCATCTGGAACATTATCTCCATTGGCCTCAACTATGCCGCCAGCATCATGCCCGAGGTTGCCGACGACATCACGTCCATTGACAACGCTGGCAAGTGGGGATATGGCTTTGAGCTTGGGCCGTTCGAGATCTGGGACGCACTGGGTGTGGGCGAGTCGGTGGAGCGGATGGAGGCCGATGGTTTAATTGTCACGCCGTGGGTCAAGGAGATGCTGGCTGCCGGACACACCCATTTCTACAAGGAAGAGAATGGCCGGCTGTACTACTATGATCCGGCCAGCAAGGACTACGTTGCCGCCAAGGCCGACCCCCGCGCGATCGTTATCAAAGACCTGAAGTCGGACGAGAAGCGGATCATTGCCCACAACCCCAGCGCCAGTCTGGTGGATATAGACGACGGCGTCCTGTGCCTGGAGTTTAACTCCAAGATGAATGCCCTAGACACAGACATCTCCCAGATGATGGCTCGGGCCAGCCAGGAATTGGAAGGGGACTGGGTTGGGCTTGTCATCGGCAACCAGGGTGAGCATTTCTCCGCCGGGGCCAACCTCGCTATGCTCGCCGAGGGCGCGCAGCAGGGCGAGTGGGGCCAGGTAGAGGCGGCGGTCAAGATGGCGCAGGATGGGGCCATGACCTTTCGCTACAGCCCCAAGCCGGTGGTCAGCGCACCGTTCAACATGACGCTGGCCGGCGGGGCGGAGGTGACGATGGGGGCGTCGGCGATCTGCGCGGCCGCCGAATCGTACATCGGCCTGGTGGAGGCGGGTGTGGGGTTGGTGCCGGCCGGTGGCGGCTGTAAAGAACTGGTGCGCCGCGTCGTGTCGCCGGTGGCCAAGAATACCCCCAACGCCGACTTGCTTCCCTTCATGCAGCGGATCTTTGACACGATCGCCATGGCCAAGGTCAGCGCCAGCGCCGAAGAAGCCCGCCAGTGGGGCTTCCTCACCCCCGCCGACCGGATCGTGATGAACCGCGATCACCTGTTACACGAAGCAAAGCGCATGGTGTTGGAGATGGCCGAGTCGAACTACCGCCCGCCGGTGCGGGGCAAGGAGATTTGGGCCATGGGCGCTAACGGCCTGGCCGTACTAGAGACGATGGTCTGGGGCGCGAAAGAGGCCGGCTACGCTTCCGAGCACGACGCCCTCATCGCCAACAAGACAGCCTACATCCTCTGCGGCGGTAAGCTCGCAAAGCCGCAGTGGGTGGATCCGCAGTATATCCTCGACCTGGAGCGAGAGGCGTTCCTGTCGCTGCTGGGTGAACAGAAGACGATTGACCGCATCGGGCACATGCTCAACACGGGCAAGCCACTACGGAACTAGTGGGAAGACGAAGAGGAATGAGAAAATGAAAGAAGCAGTAATCGTTTCCGCTGTCCGCACCGCCGTGGGCCGGGCGAAGCGGGGAACGTTGGTAGACGTGCGGCCCGACGAGATGGCCAGCGTAGTGATCAAAGAGGTGCTTAACCGGGCTGAATTGGTCAAAGCCGAAGACGTGGAGGACGTGATCATGGGTTGCTGCTTTCCAGAGGCAGAGCAGGGGCTGAACGTGGCCCGTGTCGCGTTGCTGCGCGCTGGCCTGCCCTACACCGTGCCGGGACAGACCGTCGTCCGCGCCTGTTCCTCCGGCTTGCAGGCGATTGCCACCGCTGCCGAGCGGATCGTGGCTGGCTTTGGCACCTGCATCATCGCCGGCGGTGTCGAGTCCATGAGCATGGTGCCTATGGTCGGCAACAAGTTCGCGCCCGACCCCTGGATGGCCGAAAACTATCCTGAAATCTATGTTACCATGGGGCAGACGGCCGAGAACGTGGCCAACAAGTATGGCATCAGCCGTGAGGAACAAGACCAGTTTGGCTACCGTAGCCACATGCGGGCCATTGCCGCCCAGGACGCGGGCAAGTTCAAGGACGAGATCGTGCCACTGGAGTTCGAGCAGGTGGTGATGGACAACGGCAAGCCCACGACATACACCATTGTCTTTGACGCCGACGAAGGCCCTCGACGCGGCACGACGCTGGAGGCGATGGCCAAGCTGCGGCCTGCCTTTGCCAGAAACGGCACCGTGACCGCCGGCAACTCGTCGCAGATGTCCGACGGCGCGGCCGCGGTGCTGGTCATGGAGCGGAAGAAGGCGGAGATGCTGGGTCTCGAGCCGCTGGTCCGCTTTGTGGGCTTCGCCGTGGGCGGTGTCTCGCCGGAGTTGATGGGCATCGGGCCTATCGTCGCCGTGCCCAGAGTCCTGGAACTCATCGGCCTGTCGCTGGACGATATCGGTCTCATCGAACTCAACGAGGCGTTCGCTTCCCAATCGCTGACCGTCATCCGCGAGCTGGGGATGGACGAGGAGATCGTCAACGTCAACGGCGGGGCCATCGCCCTGGGCCACCCCCTCGGCTGCACCGGGGCCAAGCTCACCGTGCAGATCATCAACGAGATGAGGCGCCGCGACGTCCAGTTTGGCCTGGTCACCATGTGCATTGGCGGTGGCCAGGGCGCGGCGGGCATCTTTAAGCGACTGAATTAATCACCGAGGAGGTCGAGTCGGGCGACACGCGGCCTTCCCTTCGACAGGCTCAGGGCAGGCGTGGAGAGGGTGTTGAACGGTTAGACAGCCAGGCAGTTAGGTGGGAAAGGAATACATGACGGAGTTTTCACTTGAAGGAAAAGTAGCTGTGGTCATCGGCGCATCGCGGGGCATCGGGCGGGCAATTGCGCTGCGGTTTGCCCAGGCCGGCGCAAAGGTGGTGGTGAGCAGCCGTAAGCTGGAGGGCGTGCAGGCGGTGGC
>CAZQDO010000507.1:0-4076 GCA_964592085.1 uncultured Anaerolineae bacterium
GGGGGGAACGTTTTCGGACTGCTAGCCATCGGGCAGGACATCACCGAGCGCAAGCGGGTGGAGGAGGCGCTTCGGCGGGCCAAGATAGAGTGGGAGACCACCTTCAATGCCATGTCCGACTGGGTCTGCTTGTTAGACCTGGACCACCGAATACTGCGCACCAATCGCGTAGGAGAGGAGTTTGTGGGGGTGCCCCTGGTGGAGATGATTGGCCAGACCTGCTGCAAGTTAGTTCACGGCTCAGACACGCCGCTTCCCGGCTGTCCTCTGCAGAAAATGCGCCACACCCACCGGCGAGAGACGATGGAAATTCAGTCTCCAGACGGAGATCGCTGGTTGATGATCTCGGTGGATCCGGTCGTGGACGAGGAAGGTAATCTCATTGGCGCGGTGCATGTCGCCCACGACATCACCGAGCGCAAGCGAGGGGAGGACGCACTGCTGGAGAGTGAGGAACGATATCGCGGTCTTTTTGAGGATTCTCCGATTTCTCTCTGGGAGGAAGATTTCTCCAACGTTAAAAGGCGCATCGGCAGTCTGCAAGTTTCAGGGGTCAAAGACTTCAGAACATATTTTGAGAATCACCCAGAAGAGGTGGCCCATTGCGCAGCTATGGTGAAGGTTGTTGATGTGAATAACGCTACTCTGGAGTTGTATCGAGCCGAAAGCAAAGAAGAACTTCAGAGTAGTCTGAGTCGGGTTTTTGGCAAAGAGTCATACGATGTGTTTAGAGAAGAGCTCATTGCCATCGCTGAAGGTGAAACCATGTTCGAAGGCGAAGCCGTCACTCAGACATTGACGGGCGACAAAAACCATATCGTCTTGAGGTGGTTTGTTGCTCCAGGTTATGAGGAAACCCTGTCGAGGGTGCTTGTCTCTATTCTCGACATCACCGAGCTCAAGCGGCGGACTATGGAGCTGTCCACTGTGCTAGAGGCGGGTAGGGCCGTCTCGTCCATGCTGGATCTCAATGAAGTATTGACTCTCATCGCTGAACAGATGCTGGAGGCTGCGGGAGTGGATGGCTGCATCCTCTCCCGGTGGGACCAGGAGGCAGATGCCGTCGTGACCCTGATCGAACAGCGTCACCAGAATCCTGAGCGGGCCGACGAGCCAGGCACTATCTATGCCCTGGATGATTTCCCGGCCACCCGGGCTGTGCTGGAAACCCACCAGCCTCTCACTGTCCGCATCTCTGACCCCGACGCCGATCCTGCCGAGGTCGCGCAATTACGAGAAGCGGGAGCAGCAAGCCTGCTCATGCTGCCCCTGGCCGTCGGCGATCAGGTCATCGGTCTGGTCGAGCTGGATCAAGTCGAATACGAGCGAGATTTCACAGCCGCTGAGATCCGTCTGTGCCAGGCCCTGGCAGACCAGGCGGGTATCGCCATTGAGAACGCCCGTCTCCACGCTGAGACCGAGAGGCGGCTGCGAGAGCAAATCGCTCTGCGAGAAGCTGGCGCGGTCATCTCCTCTGCTCTGGATCTGGAGACTGTGCTGACTCGTATCGCCGAGCAGATGGGTCGGGCCATAGATGCCACCAGTGCCTACATCTCCCAACACGATCTCAAAATGATGAACAGTACCGTCATGGCCGAGTATATCGGTCCCCAGGCTTGCGCTCGGGAACGGGTGACCGATCTCGGTGTCACCTACCCTTACATAGAGGGTGACGACGAGTTTCTGCGGGCTATGGAGGCCGGCCGGTACGATACCTCTCAGCTAGACGACCCAGACTTGCTTGAATCCGACCGGGCCCACATGCAGCAATATGGGGCCGAAACGATTCTGTATATCCCGCTGCTGGTCAGGGGGCAGTTTATTGGCTACACCGAGTTGTGGGAGAGTCGGCGGCGACGGGAGTTCACGCCGGAGGAAATGGCCCTGGTCCAGGGCATTGCTCAGCAGGCGGCTGTTGCCCTGGAGAACGCCCGCTTGTACGACCAGGCACAGCGGGAAATCTCAGAGCGTAAACGGGCAGAGGAAGATCTTGAAGGAAGTCTCAGTAAGTTGCAAAGATCTCTGGAGGGAACGATCAATGTCCTGGTATCCGCCACCGAGATGAGGGATCCCTACACCGCTGGTCACCAGCAGCGGGTAGCCAAGCTGTCCTGTGCCATCGCCAGGGAGATGGGCCTTCCTGAGGAGCAGATCGAGGGGCTCCGCATGGCCGGGCTGATTCATGATTTCGGCAAGATCAGCATCCCTGCTGAAATTCTCAGCAAGCCCGGCAGGTTAACCGACATCGAATGGAGTATGATTAGAAATCACCCTCAAGTCGGCCACAATGTATTGAAGGCCATAGAATTTCCCTGGCCGCTGGCCGAAATCGTGCTTCAACATCACGAAAGACTGGATGGTTCTGGTTATCCTGCCGGGCTGTCGGGTGAGGAGATGGTTCTGGAAGCAAAGATCCTGGCTGTCGCCGACGTGGTTGAAGCCATGTCCTCTCACCGGCCCTACCGACCGGCTCGTGGTATTCACGAAGCATTGGAGGAAATCTCACAGAATAGAGGCGCCCTTTATGAGGCTGGGGTGGTAGATGTTTGCTTGAAGCTCTTCACCGAGAAGAGATTTAGATTCGAAGAGGGGGAGTGATACCAATACATGAGTGACATGTTGAGAGAAAACCGTCGCATAGTGGTCTACCTGGTCGTTTCCAATTTCATGCTGTACTTTGGCTTCCGCGTCTGGCAAGCGATGTTCAACAACTTTGTCGTGGAGGAGATGGGGATTGGGCCGGGGAGCATCGGCTGGATCCAGGCGCTGCGTGAGCTGCCAGGGCTGATGGGCTTTCTGGTTGGCGTCCTGGCCCTCTTTTTGTCCGAAGTCCGCATCATGGCCTTGAGCGTCATTTTGCTGGGCATTGGCACGTTTATGACCGGGCAGGCGACCAATACCCCTTTCCTGCTGCTTGGCACGGTGGTGATGAGCTTCGGCTTTCACTTCTTCTACCCCAGCAACAACGCCGTAGTGCTGATGGCCGTAGAGAAGCAGCAGACGCCCAAGACGCTGGGGCAACTGAGCAGTCTGGCAGCGGTGGCCGCGCTTCTGGCTACCGGTGCGGTCTACCTGCTGGTAGGGCCACGGGGCTATCGGCGATTGTTCATGGTCGTGGGGGGCTGTTGCTGTGGGGGGACTGCTGCTGTTGTCGCTGGAGGGTGGCAAAGGGGGCTTGCCTCCGCGTCGCCGGGTCGTGGTGCGGCGGCAATATTGGCTCTACTACCTCCTCTCGTTCCTGATGGGCAGCCGTCGCCACATCTTCACCACCTTCGCCATCTTCCTGCTGGTGCGCGAATACGGCATCAGCGTCCAGACGACGGCGACCCTGTTCCTGGTCAACAGTCTGGTCAATATCTATGTCCTGCAATTGGTGGGCAAACTGGTGAGTCGGCTGGGCGAGCGGCTGATGCTGAGCGTTGCCTTCGGTACGCTGGCCTTTGTTTTCTTGGGTTATGCCTATGTGACTTACCTACCACTGCTGTAGGTCTTGTACGTGATTGACAACACCATGTTTGGCTTCAACCTGGCGCTGGTGACGTATTTTCAAAAGATCGCCGTCACGCCGGAAGAGATCACCAGCAATCTTTCCGTGGAGCAGACCATCAACCACATCGCGTCCATTGTGGTGCCCGTGATTGGCGGCACGGTGTGGCAACTGTATGGCTCGCAGGCGCCGTTTCTGGCGGGAGTCGGCATCGTGCTGGTCTCGCTGGTGCTGACGCAGTTCATCCGCACCCCGCCCGAGCGAGCTGCGGTGGCAGTCACGGGAGGGGATTGAGGCGAAGGAGCCTTCCTGCAATTCGTTTGTTTCCAAATTCGTTGTAGTGTTTCAGCAACAGCAACATGAAGAGAAGGGGCAGCGATGAGTTTCCTGACTCACCTGGAATGTGCCCTATGCGGGCAAGAGTTGGAGGCCGACTGCCTCTGGAATCTTTGTTCCACCTGCGACAAGCCGCTGCTGGCCCGCCGTGATCTGGAGAGGGCCAGTCGAGCCCTGACCCGGGAGGAGACTGCCGGGCGCGAAGCCAACCTCTGGCGGTACCGCGAGCTGCTCACGGTCCGCTGCCCCAGCC
>CAZQDO010000508.1:0-4067 GCA_964592085.1 uncultured Anaerolineae bacterium
CTACAATTCTCGGCATGTCTTATCCTCCCCTCTTTTGTTTGGCTCTTTGAAACTTCTCCACCGGCGGCAGCTCGGTGGTCTCACATTCAGTCACAATGTCAACGAAGGTGGGACAATTCGCGGATAGCGCCTCTCGCAGCACCGGCTCCACCTCCTGCGGCTTCTCCACTCGCACCCCTCGCAGTCCAAAGCCGCGGGCGATCCCCGCGTGATCGGTATCGGCCGAAAAGTCCACGCCGAAACAGCGCCCATCCTGGAGTAACTCCTGGCTGACCTTGATCCAGCCGAAACAGGCATTGTTGAACTGGACGATGGTCACCGGCAATCCCAGCCGGGCAATGGTCTCCAACTCCCCTACGCTCATGCCGAAGCTGCCATCCCCCATCAGCCCCACCACCGTAGCCTGAGGCCGGGCCAGCTTGGCCCCCAGCACGCCTGGGATGGCGTACCCCAACCCACCATAGCCGCGAGGGATGATCACCCGCCGCCCGGCGGCTGAGCGCAGGTAGGCGGCAGTGAAGGGAGTAGGCGTGCCCGCGTCGGCGACGACGATGCTGGCGGCTGGCAATAGCCTGGCCAGTGTCTGGATCACTCGCTGGGGCTTGATGGGAATAGTGGTAGCCGCCGCTTTGGCCTCGAAATCGGCCCAGAATGCAGAGACCTCGTCATCTAGATCGGCCAGGGGGTTGGGGCGAGGCTGAACACCCTGGGCACGCACGGCCGCCAGGAGGTCGGCCAGGCCCAGCCTGGCATCACCCACCAGGCCAACGGCGGTGGCGTAGTTGCGGCCCACTTCCACCGGATCTACGTCCAGGTGCAGAATGGTCTGGTCGGTGGTCAGAGGGGGCAGGGTCCATCCCGCAGTGGTCACTGAGTCGGTCTTGCAGCCGACGTACAGGATCAGGTCGGCGGCCTGGAGCACGGCGTTGGCGTAGGGCCGGCGACCGTTGCTACCTACCACACCCAGGCTGAGGGGGTGATCTTCGGCGATGGCCCCTTTGCCGCAGATGGAGGTGCCCACCGGCGCGCCTAGCGCCTCGGCCAGCGCCGTCAGCTCGGCCCAGGCGCCGGAGGTGACGGCCCCGCCGCCAGCGACGACGACCGGTCGCCTGGCCTGCAGCAGAAGGTCGGCGGCCCGTTTCACGGTGGCCGGATCAGGGCGGGTACGGTAGGCGGGATAGCTTTTGCAGGGCTCCTCGGCGTGGAGGGAGAGACCGTCTGCTTCGTCCGCCAGCACGTCCATGGGCAGCGTGACCTGTACCGCGCCGGGGCGGCCGCTGGTGGCGATGCGGAACGCCTGGCGCATGACGTCGGGGATGCGATTTGCCTGCTTGACCAGGGTGCTCCATTTGGTGATGGGGGCGAAGAGAGCGGGTTGATCTAGCGTAGTGAGGACGTTGCGGTTTTCTTTGCTCAGGGGGGTATCGGAGTTGAGGGCGATGACGGGGATGGAGGAGGCGTGGGGCTCAGCCAGGCCCGCGGCCAGGTAAGTGGCCCCGGCCCCGCTGGGGCCTTCGCAAACGCCAGGGCAGAAGCTGACGCGAGCGTAGACGTCGGCCATAAAAGCTGCGGAGCGCTCGTCGCGGGCCAGTACGTGGGTGATCTCACCCTGCGCCTGGCACAGAGCGTCGTAGAAAGCCAGGCCGGTGTCACCTGGGACGCCGAAGAGGTAGCGCACCCCGTAGGCCTTGAGCATTTCTACGATGAGCTGCCCCCCATTGAGCCGCATGTCACCCCTCCTGTTTAGTCTCGCCGGACTGCTATGTTCGGTGCGAGTGAAACTCCATGTCAGAACCGCTGTGGCGGAGTATCGGTCTCCCTTGAACATCCCGTATTGCGATTAGCCACATCAACTGCAGTAGCAGTTGGGTTGCGCCCCACTTCCAAACACTCTCTTTCTTCAAGCCATATATGACACCGGCTACACCTGTATTTGTCAGTGTAGAGACTAACACGCTCTTTGCAGTGTGGGCATGTCTTCATAACACATCTCTCTGCCGGCAAAACATGGGAGTACTGGTTTCTCGACTGTCTATTCTCGACGAAGAGAAGAAGCTGAAGATTCTTCGGGCAGGGCAAGATCCTGCAATACGCTGCCAAGATGGTCGCGCATGGCTTGCTCTGCCCCGTCTGCGTCCCGCCGACGCAGCGCGTCCATGATCCGGCGGTGCTCTTGGACCGACTTATTGAGTCGTCCGCTTATCTGGTCGGAGATGGCACGGAAACGCTGAAGATGATCATCCAGGTTGCGCGTAATCAACATCAGGCGCTGATTGTCGGCCTTGTTGATGGCGGCATCGTGGAGGCTTTTGCCCAGTTCGGAGCAGAGGGCCAGGTCTCCTTCGACCAGGGCGGCCTCGGAGGCGGTGAGATTTTGAGCGATTTGGTCCAGTTCCTGCGAGGAGAAGAGGGGCGTGGCGAGACGGGTGGCCAGCCCTTCCAGCACGGCCCGTAGTTGGAAGATTTCCGTCAGGTCTTTGAGGGTTACCTCAGTGACGTAGGTGCCCTTGAAAAGAATGCGAGTGACGAACCCCTCTCGCTCCAGTTCTTCCAGGGCAGCACGCACTGGAGTGGTGCTAACGCCCAACTCTTCGGCTAACTGAGCCTCGACCAGGGGAGTGCCAGGCTTGAGCCTGACGGACAGAATGGCGTCCTTGATCGCAGCGTAGACTTTGCCTTTGAGGGAAATGGCGTCGCCAACCTTATCTAGCCGGTACGAGTTGGACATAAAGACACTCCAGAGAATATATCATATATCATGTTAGATGTATCATACCTCAAGCATATTATACCAGGATTGGTAAAAAATGTCAAATTGACATCCGGATAGGACAACCTCATTTGACATCTGGGTGTTATCGTGCTACACTTCGTTCCTCAAAAATGACCCTTTTCAACTCGAAGCACGTTCGGCAAATCCATGACGAATACCCCCGCCAGTTCTGGACGCTCATCATGGCCATGTTCATCGACCGGCTCGGCGGCGCGCTCATGTTCCCCTTCTTCACCCTCTACATCACCAGAAGATTCGGCGTGGGCATGACCGAGGTCGGCGTCATCTTTGGGCTGTTCTCCATCGCCAGCGTGGCGGGTGGCATTTTCGGCGGCGCGCTGACCGATCGCCTGGGACGAAAGGGGATGCTGATCTTTGGGCTGGTCGCCAGCGCGTTGAGCAGTCTGCTGATGGGAGTGGTGAGCTCCATCGAGCTTTTCTTTGGCAGCGCACTGGTGGTGGGCCTGTTTGCCAATGCTGGCAATCCGGCACAGCAGGCGATGGTAGCCGACCTGCTGCCGGACGAGAAGCGCACCCAGGGATTCGGCATCCTGCGCGTGATGGCCAACCTCGCCGTCACCGTCGGCCCGGCCATCGGGGGATTGCTGGCCGCCCGGTCCTACCTGTCCCTGTTCGTCTGCGACGCGGTACTGAGCCTGATCACGGCCGGCATCGTGATGCTGGCCATAGAGGAGACCAGGCCCGCTCCCCGCGAGGGCGAACCCGAGCAGACGATGGCCCAGACGTTCGGCGGCTACCGTGACGTATTGCGAGACGCCACATTCGTCCTGTTCATCGGAGCTTGCATCCTGATGACGCTGGTCTACATGCAGATAAACAGCACCCTGGCCGTCTATCTGCGCGATAGCCACGCCGTCTCCGAGCAGGGCTTTGGATACATCCTGAGCCTCAACGCGGCCATTGTCGTCCTGTTCCAGTTCTTCGTCACGCGCCGAATCAGCAAGTACCGGCCACTGAGCATGATGGTCGTAGGCACGCTGCTGTATGCTGTTGGATTTGGGATGTACGGCTTCGTGTCAACCTACGTTCTGTTCCTGGTGGCGATGGTCATTATCACCATCGGCGAGATGATGACCGCTCCGACCGCTCAGGCAATAGTGGCCCGCTTTGCGCCTGAGGACATGCGGGGGCGATACATGGCGGTGTACGAGTTCAGTTGGCTAATCCCACTTACTGTAGGACCGCTTCTGGCCGGATTGATCATGGACAACGCCGACCCGCGCTGGGTCTGGTACGCCGCCGGCTTGATAGGTCTCACAGCCACTGGCGCCTT
>CAZQDO010000509.1:0-4042 GCA_964592085.1 uncultured Anaerolineae bacterium
CGCCCAAGCTTCCAACCGGCTTCCCAACACGTAAAAGGTCGAGCGGTCGTCTTGCGGCAATCCCTCGCCTAGTACCTGGCCGGGCTGTTGCGAGCGCCTGCTGGCCCAAACCTGCGGCACGCGTTGAATGACAACTCGACCCCAGCCGGGCTTTTCCAGGCGTACTGCAAACCGGCCGTCACGCTTCTCGGCCTGCCAGCGCACGCCCTCCGGTAACAACAACTTCCAGTCTGACTGATCGACCAGTTCCGCGCACAGGAAAGGGTTTGTACGCAGGGCATGTGGCAGGTTGTCCAGTGTATGCTGCCGTACATCTAGCGGTATGTGCCACACACCGAACTTGGCCTCGCGGCCCAGCGCGTGTTCACCGCAGCGGTGCAGAGCAAACACCAGCAGCGATTCAACCAGATCGTAATGAACGTCGGCCAGCCATTGCTGAAATGGCACCCGCTGGCTGCAGGCATGCTGATAGTCCTCCGCCAACGCTTGCGCCTCCGATCCTTTCATGGGAAAGCGAGCGGTAAATAGCTTGCGCGCCAACCACGCCACTTCGTAGTGCGGACGATAGGGGTGCTGCTTCGCAACAGTCAGATAGGCACCGTCGGGAATATGATAGGGTACAGCCACCTCGATGATCACGTGCTGTGAACTACGTCGCCCAAAGAGCCAGTAAGCGACGCAGGCCAGCAGGCCAAGGGTGACCACAACGCCCAACGCAAACAGAACGACCTGCCCTGGCGTTGTCCGCACGAGCAGCGTCAGCCAGTCATACAACGCGGCGGCCAGCATATTGAGCAGAACACCAGCAAAGACCGACACGATCACCAACAGCACTAACTCAGACCGCGAACGTTGAACGTCGTCTATACGGCTGTAGGGGCTGTACCGGCGTCGGTACATTTAGCCACCTCCCATACGCCAAAGGGGTCGATGCGCAGGCAGGTGTCACACTTCACCTGGCTGCCGGGGATGAAGCAGATGCGGGCCTGGCTAAAGACCACACCGAATCGGCCGTGCTGGCGTTCAACCTCGCGGCCCACCAACGGTTCCACCTCGCCCTGGATGTTGCCGGGTGGGGCCTGGGGGGCCTCACCGCCACTGGTCAGGGTATGAGCCAACAGGCGGGTGTCCCTGGCCGCACGCAGCACGGGCGGCCAGCCGTTCCCCTGGATCTTGTAGTCGTCGAAGACTGTCTTGCCGTCCCAAGCGGACATGGCATCGTCCACGGGCTCTGGCTCCACGCGGCCCCAGCCATAGCCCCGCTCGCCGCCCAGTTGTAAGCGACCCAGGGCATTGGCCCAGTCCGGCGCCCCATCACGAGCGAAGATGTAGCCGGCCAAGTACACCGGCCGGCCTCCATCCAGCGTGTGCGGCGAGATAAACTCCACCTCGTGCAGCGTGCCCTCGTCGGCGCTGTGCTGTGGGTAGGTCAGGGCAGTGCTGGGATAACTGCCCAGGTAGCGAGCGCGGAAGCGGTCTGACTCGCCCCAGGGCCACAGATCCACCCCGCCGCCAGGATCGGTGGTGGGATAAAAATAGGTGAAGGCTATGTGGCTATGTACCTCATTGCCAACCGATTCGTATTGTTGGGTACGCGTGGCCGGACCCTTTCCTTCGTATTTGTTGCGGGTGAGCCGCAGCGCGAGCGCGCCCCACAGCACGCGGCCGGTGACGTAGGGTCGTGTGCGATTCACGTTGCCGATCTTGTTGTGACCGATGTGCATGGGCGAGCGCAGGCGAAGGACGACTCGAGAAGCGTGCCAACTCATGAGTCTTTCTCCTCGGCCTTGCGCGCCTGAGCGCCGTAGCGGGCATAGACCAGCATCTGCTCCAGCGTCTCCTTGGCCAGCAGCAGGCGCTCCAGACCCCCTCCGGTCACGTGCTCGCTCAGGTAGTTGAGCACCGCCTCCGAGGGCGAGTCGTCCCAGTCAATGGATGGCTCCCCAAAGCCCAACCCAACCAACAGATCGAGCATCTCGCCTATCACCACACGCGCGATGTCCTTCTCTTTGTCTTGGGTACGCGATAGCAGATACAACGCGCAGGCATATACACCATTCTCCTGCAAAACGCCCAGCGCCTTGGTGACGCTGTTGTCCACGTCGGCTGGCGTCAGTTCCTGCTTCACCTTGGTGTCCTGGATGGTTTTCTGAGCATGTTGCGCCGCCAATTTATCCAAGTTGCGTATGTTACCGTTCACGCCGGCACCTCCTCACCCCAAGTCTGCTCCAGTGGCTGGCCGACGATAGCCAGGCGGCCAAAGCCGCGCGTGCCCATGCCACCCACGCCCAGCCACTCGATCATGCGCAGGCCGGCCCGCACCACCTCCAGCGGCCCTGCCCACGGGACTCCAGTCAGGTTGCCTCCGTCTTGCGTCTCATCCTCGGAGAAGGGGCGATCCGGCTGGTCAGCACGGTAGTCGTCCAGCACCACATCGCTCACCAGGAAGGTGGCGCGCGGAAGCGCCTCGTAGGTGAACAATGCCCCCTCCTCGGCCGCACCGCGCTCCGGGTCGATGCTGACCGAGGTACGCACTTCCAGGTTGGAATTGACCACCTGGCCAAACAGAGCCTCTTGTACCAGCACCAGGTGGTCACGTACTGCCGCCCAGCGTTCGTCGCCCTGCCATGTCTCGGGCGCCGCCACAGTTACCACGCTGCCGGGCTCGAGCATCAGCCAGCCCAGGTTCAGGGCATCGCTCCGCTCCCAGGTGAAGCACGCTTGCTCAACCGGCCAGTCCGCGTCGGCCGGCAGGCCCTGGATAGTGAAGCCAGCTTCCACCAGCCGGTGGGGCGTTGTCACCCAGGCCGGCCCGGCCATGGTGTGTACCGGGAAGAGCAGCACATGGGCGTCGAACAGGTTAGCCACGCCAGAGAAGGCCGCCGTCTCGCCACCTTCCTCGTTAAGCGAGCCGAAAGTGTAGCAGATGGGGCAATGCTCGTTATCGCCGCAATGCTTCTTCTGCCCGGCGCAATCCAGGTTGCCATATTGGGACGCGGCGTAGGAGCGGGCCGCGCCGCTCAGCGAGGTGCCGGGGACCTTGGGCACTCGTGTGCCCGGCTCGCGCACGATGCTGTTGTCCACCCGGCCCAGACGATAACCGCCGGTGCCGATGTGAACCGGGTCGGTGCTCATGAGTAAGTAGCGCTGTCGCTTATAGGTTGCCATGCTAGTCCTCCCCTACTTTTTCTTTCAGGATATGCAGGTGCAATTCAGCCAGATCGGCCAGATGGCCGGACACGCCGGCCTGTACCAGTTGTTCGCGCAGCCCCTCGTCTATGGTGCGCCAGGGGTGTCCGTCAGGCCACTGAGCCCCAGCCAGCGTGTCACCCACAAAGATCTCGAAGGTTTTGTCCTTTTTAGAGATAGACCACTCTTCTCGCGCGGTTTCGATGATGCTGATTACCTGGTAGAGCTGCGTCGTCTGGAGCTTGGCCAGATGGTCATCCCACAAGCTTTCCAGGCGTGTCAGATCGCTCAGCAACCAGGGCCGGGTGGGGCGGCCGCGGCGTTCGGTCGCGCCAGCGCCGATTTCGAAGCGCCGCGCACTGGTGTCGAGGAAAGTGAAGTCGAAGCGCGAAGGACGGATGTACACAGTACCGCTCAACCCGTCGACCAACCGGAAGTCTTGATCGGGTTGCAGTTCAGTTATTTCTGGCCCTACCTCTTGGCCTTGCTGATCTGACTGTTTCAGAACCTGTTCGGGGTTACGCACCAGTAGATGCGGGTACCAGTTATCTCGCGTCTCGCCGTCACCCATCATCTCCGGATACGCCCATTCAAAGCACTGACCGTTCTGGCTGAAGCGTGCCTGCCGACCCTCGGTCTCCACCTGCCAAGGCTCCCACGTCTCCGGCATGGCCAGCAACGTGCGACCAGAATCGAGTACGGCACCCAAGGGCATGTGGCGCTGTGCGAAAACCAACCCCACGTGCAGCGGCAGCCGGTCGGCAACCCGCTTCATTTCACGATCATACTTGTCCTTGATGGCCTTGACGACTTGCAAGGCCTTATCGGCTGGCACCAAGGCCATAAATAGGGC
>CAZQDO010000510.1:0-2668 GCA_964592085.1 uncultured Anaerolineae bacterium
GGGTCATGGCGAGCGACGCAACCAGAGCAATGCTGAGACTACGACATCCACGCTTCCTGTGACTTCGAGGTTGTTGTTGTTTGTCGTTCGAGCTAGCTATCATGTTTGAATTATATCAATTCCCTACACTATGTCAAAACATCGGAGGGCAGGTGGGGCCGAGGTTGCCCGGCCTCGCGTTGGCCACCGGGGGACGAGCCTTCGAGAGAGGTAGGCGCGTCCTGTGCCCAGGTGCAGAGTGGTGAGGGTTTGCTGCACCAAGCCCCGCCCCGCCCATGCGGCAAGCCGGCTAACCGCCTATGAACGATAAGAAAGACAGCCCCGCAAGGGCTAGCTGTGCCTGATGCGGGGCCGTCCTGGACGCCGCTGAGAGAGAGGTGCGCCGCGTGCTGCGGATAATCCTGTCGCTGGCGCCCGTCAACCGATCAACCGACGTGCTCCAGGGCATCACCAGCATCCGCAGGGCTGGTTCGTCGAAAACTATGCTGATTCTGGCTGCGCGGCAACCTCCTTCTTGCTTTGCCAGATAGCCCAGACGAGGAGGATGGCCAGAATCACTATGGCTGGCCAGGCCGCCACACTCCCCCGGAACTGAACGATGAGGGGGACCGTCAGGAGACTCACCAGGTTCACGACCTTGATCATGGGGTTAAGGGCTGGACCCGCCGTGTCCTTGAGCGGGTCGCCCACAGTGTCGCCTTCGACCCCTGCTTTGTGAGCAGGCGAGCCCTTGCCGCCAAAGTGGCCGTCTTCGATGTACTTCTTGGCGTTGTCGAGAGCCCCGCCGGAGATAGCCATGAAGACCGCCATCAATTGCCCAACCAGGATGACGCCGGCCAGGAACGTGCCCATCGCTTCCACAGAGAATAGCAGACCCACGAGCAGCGGCAGCGATACGGCGATGACCACCAGACTGACCAGTTCCTTCTGGGCGGCGGCGGTGGTGATGCTCACGACCTTGCTGTACTCAGGTGGCGTGGTGCCTTCCAGCACGCCAGGGATCTTGAACTGGCGACGCACTTCGTTGACCACCAGATTGGCTCCACGGGACACCGCGCGGAGGCAGAACGCGGAGAAGAGGAATACCAGCGCTCCCCCCAGCAGGAAGCCGATGGTCCCGTCCAGCGTGGAGACCCGGATGCCGCGTTCCAGGAGTTCGGTCAAGGGCACGCCTGGGTGGGCCAGGGACAGCGAGTCGGCTATGAAGGAGAAGAACAGCGCCGTCGCCGCCACTACCGCCGAGGCGATGGCCACTTGCTTGGTGATGGCCTTGGTGGTGTTGCCCACCGAATCCAGTTCGGCCAGCAGCGACGCGGCTTTCTCGTCTGTGCCGGCCATCTCACCGATACCACTGGCGTTGTCGGCGATGGGACCATAAGAATCCATGGCCACATTGTTCCCGGTGTGGGAGAGCATACCGATGCCTACCATGGCCACACCGTACAGTACGTGGACCAGCGAGTCGTTCCGGAATACGAAGAGGCTGGCGCCCATAGCCACGACGATGGCCAGCAAGCTCCAGACACTGCTCTCCATTCCCAGGGCCAGTCCCGACAGCACGGTGGTAGCCGTGCCGGTCTTGGTGGACTCGGCGATTTCTTGCACCGGTCTGCGGCTGGCCGAGGTGAAGAGCGAGGTCAAGGGGTTGAAGATCACCGCCAGGAGGACACCGACGGCGTTCAGTGTCGCCAGTTGCCACTCACCCGCATAGAGCAGAGAGAAGATGAAAGCGAAGACGATGGTGTTGATGGACGACACTTCGTAGGAGCGGAACATGGCTCCCTCGGCGTCCTTGGCCCTCAAGAAGCCGATGGGGAAGTGCTCCCAGATGGGCACGGTGAACGTGCCCAAGATGGAGGAGATGACGCCGATGGCTCGCACGATGAGAGGGTAGACGATCCAGAAGGTGCCACCGGTCTGGTGGTACAGGAACAACCCCAGCACCAGGGCGGAGACGATGGTGACCTCGTAGCTCTCGAAGATATCTGCTGCCATCCCGGCGCAGTCACCCACGTTGTCGCCTACCAGGTCGGCCACCACGGCCGCGTTCCGAGGGTCGTCTTCCGGCAACCCGTGCTCCACTTTGCCTACCAGGTCGGCGCCTACGTCAGCGGCCTTGGTGTAGATGCCTCCTCCGATCCTCATGAAGAGGGCCACCAGGGTGCCGCCGAAGCCGAAGCCCATGAGGGCGTCAGGGGCTGCCTTGCCGAAGATCATGAAGATCAGGGTGCCCCCCAGCAGGCCCAGGCCGTCGGTCAGCATGCCCGTGAAAGTTCCCGCTCGGTAGGCCACCGTGAGCGCTCCGTTGTAGTTGTCCTTGGCCGCCTGAGCTGCCACCCGGATGTTGCCCTCGATGGCTACGCGCATACCGAGTTGTCCAACCAGAGTGGAAAACGTGGCCCCGGCGACGAAGGCCAGGCTGCGGCCGATCCCCATCCAGAAGCTGGCGGTGGCCGGGTCGTTGTTGAACAGGGCCAGAGCCTCTTGGCTGGGCGGGACCACGTACACGCTAAAGAACAGCAGCACCGCCAGACCCGCCAGGATGGGCAGGATCGTCCGCAACTGCCTGCCCAAGTAGGCGTTAGCACCGGCCTTGATGGCCCGCCAGACCTTTTGCATGTCTTCGCCGGCCTTCTCGCGTCGGATCGTGTCGCGATACAGCCAGTAG
>CAZQDO010000510.1:2678-4036 GCA_964592085.1 uncultured Anaerolineae bacterium
GGCCAGGCTGATGAAGGCCACCCCGATGACCGCGAAGAGCATCGATGCCTCAAAACTGCTCAACTCTCCCATAGATACTTGCCTCCTATTCGTACTTCGTTGCCGGCGATCCGCCGCATGGATACTATCTCTCCGGCCCCTTCGTCGACGAGAATCATCGCCACAAGGAGTGACATCTCAACTGGGGTGGAGTGACGCACAGTCGCTTATTCTACCAATGCGCTCACTTCAAGTCAAATGGGCCCGGTGGCGGCAGGTAGTGCGATTTCACCCGTCCTCATCATTGTATGGCGGCAGAGTCCAAATCAGGTCCTATGCTTGTCGTAATGCGGTCCGAACTTGCGGGTCCAGGCCTTCCAGGGGCTGGGCCAATGGCGCTGGTTTCCTCTGTGTGGAACCAGGCCTCTGAGCCCTCACCCGCGCCCTGTACGAGTCTCTCCTGGGCGGGGCGTTGCTGAGGAGGGAGATTGGCCGCGCCGCCCAAACTTGGGGTCTGCGGAGGAATAGTCATTGCCAGGGTATGCGTCTTGATGCTATAATCGGCTTGACGCAGGCTACGAAAGGGGGCCACCGTTGTGACTCGGGAGACCTTCGACGAACAACTGAAAGCACTCGAGCAGGATATCCTGGGCATGGGCGCGCTGGTGGACAGGGCCATCGACTTGAGTGTCGAAGCCCTGGCAAAGCGGGACATCGAGCTATCGCGGCGCGTCATCAGAGAAGACGAGGCCATCAATCAGGCCCAACATGACATCGAAGAGCGCTGCCTGGTGCTGATTGCCACGCAGCAGCCCCTGGCCAGTGACTTGAGGGTCATCTTTGCCATCGCCAACATCGCTACCGAGCTGGAGCGCATGGCAGACCACGCCAAGGGTATCGGGCAGATTGGAGTGATGATGGGGCCGCGGGAACCCCTCAAGCCCCTGGTGGACATTCCCCGCATGGCCAAGAAGGCCCGGTGGCTGTTGGAGCGTGAGTTGGAGGCGTTCATGAATCGGGACGTCGAGCTCGCTAGAAGCCTCGGCAGCGAAGACGATGAGGTTGACCGGCTGTACGACCAGGTGTTCAGAGAATTGCTGATCTTCATGATGGATGACCCCAGGACGATCACCAGGGCGACCTATCTGCTCTGGGTGGCTCACAATCTGGAGCGAACAGCGGATCGGGCGATCAACATTGGCGAGCGTGTTGTGTTCCTGGTCGAGGGACAGGTCGAGGAGCACAATGACTAGGAACAGAACCGAGACGGGTCCAGATGCGACCGAGGGCGCGCGGCTACTGGATTGGCTGGAGGAGGAGCGACGCCGCGACAAGGCGACGCTGAACGAGCTCCTGAAGAAGCAGGAGCAGTACGACAG
>CAZQDO010000511.1:0-4036 GCA_964592085.1 uncultured Anaerolineae bacterium
CGCGGCGGCAAGTTATGAAGGATCGAGCGTGGGCTGAGCGCCGGCTCCGTCGTGCCTGTGGTCTGGCTGCATAATTCGTTAAAAGGCGTACCCAGCACAGAGAGAGCAACATCATTTAGTTGCTCGACGACCTGCGCACGCTCAGCTTCTTGCGCGTCAGTGTCACCGTGTCGCCGCGTCTCGGCAATATTCTCGATTAGTCGTTGCTGGTACACCAACGCCTCGGTATAGCGCGGATGGCCCTGACCCAGTTGGGTCAACAACTGACGCAACCCGACTTCATAGGCAGAATATGGGTCTTTGATCTGGCGACCGCCTGGATGAGGGGCAGCAAGTGAGACAACACCGGTTGATTGGGGTTGTCCCTGCTCGGCAGATTGTCTCTCGCGGCGCTTCTGGATGTAATCCAGCACCTGCACCCCGCCGGCGGTGATCCCAACGATAGCGGCTATAATGCCTATGATGGCTAAGACGTCCATAGTGTGACCTCATTTGGAGCAAAACGGTTTCAACTCCTATCACTTGCCGGTTATCTACTTCCTGATTTGTCACGGTTTACCACACTGGGCAGGCGAGCCAGGAGATCGTTGCATGCCCGTACTTCTCCCTCCATGCCAAGTCGGGTATACTGCTCCAGGGCAAGCTCGCACAAACGTCGCGTTTCTTGCCAATCTCGCTTGCGCTCGGCAATCAAGGCCAGACTGTAGTTGATCAGCGCCACATCTTTTGGCCCGGCATTGACCGTGGCTCGCTCCAGGGACCTCTCGGCCGAAGCCATATCATTTAGCTTCAGGCTGATGTACCCCAAACGCGCCAGTATAGGGGCGACATTCTCGCCCAACGCATCCCGCAGTTTCAGTTCACATTCAATTCGTTCCCTGGCCTGGGCATAATCCTCTTCCCACCAACTCAGATGGCCAGCCGCCGCCAACGCCCGCGAGACGACTATTTGATGCACCGGGCTTCCGTGCTCAAGCACCCAATCAAGATCGATAGGCTCCAGAGTCTCTTCAATTTTCCGGCGCGCCGCGGCCACATCACCCCTTAGATGATACAGCCGCGCTTCGAAAGCATCGGCCTGGAGCATCGCATCGGCCAGGTCGAATTGACGCGCTATGGATCGTCCGGCCGTTAGTGCATCGTTACAGTCCATGAACTGTCGCCGCTGCAAATATATCCACCCCACGGCGTCAATCCATAGCCACGCCTCCGACGAGTCACCCAGGCGATTGGCTGCCTGGCACACCTCAAGCCCCAACTCCAGGCGTTCATCCCACTGCCCCAGCGCATTCAGGAGATGGACAACCGGCAGGAACATGTCAAGGGCTACCGCGTCACGTCCCGTGTCCAACGCGCGACGAATCAGATGACTGAGGTTGGGCCACTCTTGTTCCAGGCTCTGAATGTTGGCATAGTTGCGCAGGCCATCCCAATACGGCACGCCGACCCTTAACTCGGCCGGCGGTGCTACGAGCTGCCGGTAGTAGGTCAACATGCGCTCAAAGGCATCCTGGACGAATTGGGCGGTGTGCTCTGCCTCACCTGCCTGACCAGCGTAGGCACGTGTCAGGGGATGGATGCTGTAGCGCCTCCGTTCCATCTCCAATTCGTCTGTGACGTCCACCAGAGACATGCCAACCAACTGCCCCAGGGCATCGTCGAGCAGAGAGTTGTGCACATCGCTAACCGCTTCAATGGCTGTCCGGGACGCAGACCCGGCAAAGAGCGGCATTACCGCAATCACACGCCGGGCATCGGCGGATAGCAGCTCCCAGGAGTGGGCAAAAATGCTCTCAAAAATGTCCGCCCTGGCTTTGCGCAGCGCGACCAGCACAGAGTCCAACGACTGTCCCCTTTGCCTGATCTGTCCCACCGCCCACTTGATGGCCAACGGCGCGCCCTGGGTGGACCGGTATAAGGGCAGCAGGGCTCGATCATCAGCGCGTTCCAGGGCTGGCAACCCCAGGCGCTGACCCTCGCTGCGAATCAGGGCCAGCGCCTCGGCTTCTTTCAAATCCTCAAGCGAGATCATCCAGGCCTCAGTCAAGTCTCGCCTTCGGGTGGTGATTAACGCTCGGGACGGCTCCGGCAAGTTGAGCAGAAAGTCACGCACACCCTCATCGGCGATCATCTCGAAACTGTCCACGACTAGCAGATATGGTTGGGTACGAAATAGCTTACGGACTGCGCTTTGCCGCTCCGCCAGAGGCTTTTGGGCGATACCAGGATACTCCAGGATACGGGCCACAGCATCCAGAACATCATTCAAGTCCAGTTCGCGGTCCCTGGCAGTCGTCCAGATGAAACCGTCGAAGGTAGCAATGCCATCAGTTGGGATATCGCCCCGGCTGGCGACCAGGCACTCATAAGCCACTTCCAGGGCCAGGGCAGTCTTGCCGATGCCACCAATGCCGTCAATACTCACGATGCGCGTCCGGGATTGGAGCGCCTGGTGAACCTGTGCCTTCTCTGCATCTCTGCCGATAAACTCGCCCCGCGGCGGCAAGTTATGAAGGATCGAGCGTGGGCTGAGCGCCGGCTCCGTCGTGCTTGTGGTCTGACTGCATAATTCGTTAAAAGGCATACCCAACACAGAGAGAGCAAGATTATTTAGCTGCTCGATGACCTGCGCACGCTCAGCTTCTTGCGTGTCTGTGTCACCGTGTTGCCGAGTCTCGGCAATGTTCTCGCTCAATCGTTGCTGATATACCAGCGCCTCGGCATAGCGCGGATGATCCTGGCCCAGTTGGGCCAACAATTGGCGCAGCCCGATTTCATAGGCGGAATATGGGTCTTGGATCTGGCGACTGCCTGGATGAGGGGCGGCAAGTGAGACAACAACCGATGATTGGGGTTGCCTCTGCTCAGCCACTTGCCTCTCGCGGCGCTTCTGGATGTAATCCAGCACCTGCACCCCGCCAGCGGTGATCCCGACGATAGCGGCTATAATGCCGATGATGGCTAAGACGTCCATAGTGTGACCTCATTTAGGGTACAGCAGTATCAACTTTCTTTCTCTGCGCTCTTCACGTCTCAGCGGTTCATTCTTTATACTCAGTCACAGACTCGGCCACCCGATGCCAGCCCTCCTGGCCCACGCGGTAGCGCACCTGTGGCACTACGTCCTCCCTGCCCAGCCGGTGGGCCGGGTCTTGCACCAGGTGCAGGGTCGGCGAACTCAGCGCATCGGTGACGATGTATAACCAGTAGTCTTCTCCCAACTGCTCGGCCTTCAGCCACTCGTTGGCCGAAAGCTCGACAGCCCCCACCCCGGCACGGCCTTTGACTTCCAAATAGCGTATTTCCCCACTAGGCCCACGGCTGAGCAGGTCATAGCCACGTGCCTCGGCGCTGACATCCTCCACATGCCAACCGCGCGCCCGCTCGTGGTCTATGGCGCAGGCCATAGCCGCCCCTTCCACTTCGTCGCTGCGTCGCATCGAGGTTCCAGTTGGCTGGCCCACAGTGACCGGCGGAACCGCCGCCGGCACCACCGCCGCCACACCCACCACCTCGGGGGCGCCCAGCGACAGCACTGCCGCCCGCTCGGTCTCGGCCAGCCGAGTCGCCTGCCGCCGGCGCAGGTCGTCCAGATGGCGTCGCTCTTCCTGGATGCGCAGGCTCATCCTTCGACCAGGCTCAGGACTGGTATCCATTCCTTGCGATGCCTTGTGTTCATACTCCATCAACTTGCCCTGGGCGCGGGCGATGAGCACGTCGAAAGAGCGGCGCAGATAGTCGCGGATGATGCCCGTCTCTTCCGTGCGCCCGGCCTGGAGTTCGGCCAGGTAAGGGTCCAGCACCTGGTCCAGGCTCCAGTCCACCACCCTCTCGATCTCGGCCAATCGCTCCCGATAGGCTTCGGGCAAAGGCAGCGAATCGCCCGGCGGATCGAGGTCTAGCAACCGAGCAGGGGAAACCCGGACCAACTCGTTTCCATCTAAAGGATTAAAAAGGGCAAAGAGCCGCTGTCCGGCAACCCGGCCCAACCCGTCATCGACGCTTCCCACCAGCAGCCAGAGCAGCCCCTCGGCCT
>CAZQDO010000512.1:0-3999 GCA_964592085.1 uncultured Anaerolineae bacterium
CCCTTCTACAACGAGCGGCCTGGCGGGCCGATGTACAATTACCCACAGCCATTGACGTTGCGACAGATAGAGGCTGCTGTCGGGGAGTTAGGGTGCCGAGAGTCTAGCGAGAAATCATCCTGAGCTTGTCGAAGGATGATTTCGAGCGGGTTAGCGCAAAGACCAAACGAAGGGTACAGAAACCATGAAAGCCTGGCTCTATATCCTCAAGTGTGCCGACGGTTCTTATTATACCGGTTCGACCAACAACTTACCCCTGCGCTTGGCCGAGCATCAGGTGGGCGAAGGGAGCGCTTACACTCGCGGTCGCCTGCCGGTGGAGTTAGTCTATGCACAAGAGTTTTCGTCGGAGCACGAGGCGTTCCTGCGTGAGCGGCAAGTCAAGGACTGGTCACGGGCCAAGAAAGAAGCGCTCTTGCGGGGTGATTTTGAGGCTCTGGTTGAGCTATCCAAATCACGGTCTTCATCTCACGACGGAGGATTTAGAGCGAGTCTTTGAGGCATAGAGCCGCAAAAGCCATCCTTCGACAGGCTCAGGATGACTTTTGCTAGCACTGAAAACGGGAAGGCGTTCCTCAATAGGCACTTACGTCATGACCGATTTGACTATCTACCCTGCTGCTGGCTGGCGGCTGCTGCAAACTGGCCTGGCCGATGGCGCTACCAACATGGCCATTGACGAAGCCATCCTGTGGGCCGTGGCGGAGGGGGAATCCCTGCCCACGCTGCGCTTCTACGGCTGGCAGCCGTCGTGTCTCTCCATCGGCTACAGCCAGTCCCTGGAGAGCGAGGTGGATGTGGGCAGGTGTCGAGAGGCCGGCATTGACTTCGTGCGGCGGCCGACGGGTGGGCGAGCCATCCTCCACGCCGACGAGCTGACCTACAGCGTCGTCGCCCCCCAGACCGCGCCTGGGGTGGCGGGCGGGGGCGGCGCGTCTTCTCGGCGTCTGTGGGGGGGGTGGGGGGCGGGGCGGAGCGGTTGGGGGGTGGAGGCTAATCAGGCCCTCACCCCCCCACCCCCCCTCTCCCCAAAAACCTGGGAGAGGGGGGAGCAGTCAGCGGCTTGCTTCGATGCTCCATCCAGTTACGAGATCACCGTGGGCGGCAAGAAGCTGGTGGGCAGCGCTCAGGTGCGCAAGAAGAGGATGGTGCTCCAGCATGGCTCCCTGCCCCTGGAAGGTGACCTTGCCCGCATCTTCGATTTCCTGAGAGTGCCATCGGAGGAGAGGCGGAAGGAGTTGAAGCACGAGCTGCGGGACCGGGCCACGTCGTTGGAGTTGGCACTGGGATACAGTATCGCTTTCGAGGAGGTGACCCGACATCTAGCGGCTGGTTTCGCCCAGGCCCTGAACCTGCGACTGATTCCCGGCCAGCTCAGCCAGCACGAGCTGGCCCTGGCCGAGAAGCTGAGGCGGGAGAAGTATGCGGCGCGGGAGTGGAGTTTTCGGAAATAGTCTGGCCTGCGAATGGAGCAAGCAGCCCCGAGCTGAAGCTCTGGGCTAAAAGAACAAAGCCCTGCGGGCTGGATCTAGCCCCGAAGCGATGCCCTGAGCCCGCCGAAGGGGGGCTTCGTTCTCCTAGCGCGGGGACTTTAGCCCCGCGCGGCCTGAGGCTAACCGCACTTTCTGACACCGATTCCGGTTTCATGGTGTTGCTAAATCGAGCATAATGCTGTACAATAGTAGAAGCGCTGCGAGGCCAACGCAGGAAGGAGCCCGCGATGCCCAACGCCATTCGCTGTTTCAAGACAGGTGGCCCCTGCACGGTGGACGTGGAGGAGAAGCCGCGTTCGGTTTTCGTCATCATGCCCTTCGATGCGGCGTTCGACGACGTGTATGAACTGGGCATCAAGGCCAGCGTGGAGACCCTGGGCTGGGACTGCCAGCGGGCCGACGAGGTCATTCACAGCCGCGACATCATGTGTAAGGTCTGCCAGGGCATCCGCCAGGCCCGCTTCGTCATTGCCGACCTGACGGGCCAGAACGCTAACGTCTTCTACGAGCTGGGCATGGCCCACGCCCTGGAGAAGGACGTGATTCTGCTGGCTCAGGACGTGAGCGACGTGCCCTTTGACCTGCGGCAGATGAACATTATCGAGTACGCCGCCATCCTGCCCCTGCGCCAGAGGCTGCCCGAGGTGCTGGGCACGCTGATGGGGGAGGAAAGGCCAGTCACACCAGCAGCAGAGGAACCGGTCGGTGATCGGGTGAAAGATGTGGGCGTTTACGTTGGCCCCAGGGCGAGTGTGCGCGATATCCACGTGGACAAGGCTGCTGGCGGTGACATCGTCGAGGGAAGTGAGCGTTAGGGGAGGCTGAGGTGCTACCGACAAAGAAGTCTGTGCCTGTCGAGGAGATCGTTGACCTTGAGGAGGAGATGGCTCTCTTCCAACAGATGCTCGATGGGACGAGTGAGAAGCGTATCATGTTCATCGGCGAGGGCCGAGGTGGGCGGGGTAAGACCTGCCTCTTGCGCTTGATGCGGCGTGACTGCAAGGAGCAGGTCATCCCCTGCGCTTACATTGACTTCGATGGGGCCCCTTACGATCAACCCCATTTCTCTCTGGCCAGGGAAATCTGTCTGGGCCTGGGGCTAAGGCCGCAGCACTTCCTGGGCGTGCTGGAAGCGCACAACCTTCTGGGTGGAGTAGGTGTGGGCATCAGCGTTGAGGGCCGGGCCAGGGATTTGCGGGTGGGCAGGGTGGCGGGCGGCCACATCATCGAGCGCAGCCTGATCGCCATTAACCTGACCGTCGGCCCCGAGGTGCTGCGCCAGCGCTGGGTGCAGGATCAGATGAACCGTGCTTTTCTCAATGACCTGCGTGAGTTGCTGACTGAGAAAGGCAAAGCCGTTTGCCTCTTCGACAGCATCGAGAAGGTCAGTGACGAGGAGGAGCGCTGGCTGATCCAGATATTGCTATGTGCTGTGCGCGAAGGGCAACTACCAGGCTTGACTGTCGTCACCGCCGGGCGGCGGTATCCCTACCTGGAGGATCATTGGGAATGGGAGGACATTGCCTTCTTCAGGTCGCAGATCGAATCTTTCACGGAGGGGCACGTGAAAGAATACGCTGAGCGGGTGGGCATGGCCATTTCTGACGACAAGGCCAGGGAGTACTGGCTGATGTGCAAATGTGGCGTGCCCGTTTTGATGGGGCCGATCATCAGGAACCTGGCCCGGTCGGGGGAGGCGCGATCATGACCGAGAGACTGGAGCGCATCACCCCCGACATGAGCGAAGAAGAGGTGCTGGGCCTGATCCTGGACGAGCTCATGGCGCGCGCCGAGCCCGACGTGGCCGAGGCCATCCGCTTCTGTGCCATCCCCCACTGGTTCAACGAGGAGATTCTGGCCTGGCTGCGAGGTGAGGGGCGCGAGCCGTCGCAGCGAACACGGGAGATCCTGGCCGCGCTGACAGAGTTGACCTTCGTTGGTCCCTACCACGACCGAGGCTACGCTTACCACGAGAACGTGCGCAACCTGCTGCTGCATCGCTGGCGACGTGAGGACGCCGAGCGCTTCAAGGAACTGAGCGGGGCTGCGGCAGCCTACTATGCAGACAAGTTGGAGGTAGAGGAACTGTCCGAAGAGCAGCGTGCCGAGTGGCAACGCGAAGAGATGTATCACTTGCTGGTGGCTGATGAGGAGCAGGGGTTCGAGCTCTTCAGAAGGATGTTCAATAGTGCGAGGTGGTTTTACCAGTTGAGTACTTGTGACCTACTGCTGGGTATGGCTGAGGAACAGGAGAGTGACCTATGTCCTGACAATCAGCTCTGGCTCCGGTTTCGCAGGGGGCAGTTGGCCTACATTTCTGCTCTCTGGGATGAGGCATTGGGAATATGGAAGGCGCTAGAGGGGGAAGATCTGCCCGAAGACCTGGAAGGGGGCCTGGTCAACGATCTAGGCTTATTGTACCAAGACAAGGGGGAATGGGACAAGGCCATTGAGTACTACCAGCACAGCCTGGAGATAACGCAGGGGATAGGCGATGAGTACATGA
>CAZQDO010000513.1:0-3994 GCA_964592085.1 uncultured Anaerolineae bacterium
GAAAGAATTATACATGTAGCTTATCTCTGTGTCCACTCTTTCGGGGGAAGATCAAGCGCCGACTGGCACTACTCAATCAGCTAAAATGAAGTCTCGTTGTAGTACTAGTGTCGAAAACGGGAAGTTATTTCTTGACAAACCCTAAGCGTTGTTAGGCGTCTGGGGGAGGGGAGATGCTGAGGAGGAGAACAGCCCGCAGAGAATGTCGAGAACACGAGAAGCAGTGGCGAGAGTTCTGTGTGGACAAGAACCTCGAAGACGACTGGCTCGAACGACTGAATCATCTCAAGACCTTTACCCTCGTCGGGATATGCGAAGGGCACTGTGATAGGCAGCCAGGGTCGCCAGGGCGGTATCCGTACATCGCCTTGAGGTTGAGGGAGTCACTGCTGCCCGGCATCGCCAAGGGGTGGGGGGAGTTGAGAACGGCGATGCTCAGTGAGGTGAGCAGACTGTTCCAGGCGGCGGACACGGACATCAATCTGGAGCTGAAGTTCCGGTTACGAGCGGGGAGGGGGAAGCTGATCTACCGAGAGGCCTTGACGTTCAGGATGCGGAGCTATGAGGTGAGGAGCGCGGAGGAGCTTGACGCTCAGGTGCGCAGTTGGTTTGAGCGGAGCATAGAGCGGATTGAGCGGCTAGATGTAGTCGTTATTGAGTGGCTCGAAAATAGCCTGAGCACTTAACAACTCGCAGGCATCTAGTTTGCTCCCTGGCCCGGCTGGAAAGCCCTGAAGGAGTAGAGTATCCGCGCGGCCGCAAGCACCAAGTCGCCTCTCCTGATGGGTGAGTTAGGCGGGCGAGATCTCGAGCCAATATGTCCCCCAAAGGGGGGCTATGTGGAAAAGGTTCTACCCAAAAACAATTTAAGGAGAAAACATGCTCAAGACAAATGAAGCAAACATCGTAGAATTCTTGTTGCAATGTCAACCCGGCCCTCCGAGGACGCGGGGCGACTGGGGAGTTGATCGTGATGGGGGCCCCTTCATACTCCCTGGGATTGGCGGCATCACTCTGAACATTCAAGTGGGCGATCCTGCGTTTGGCTGGGCAGGAGATCACGTCGAGCCCGGTGTGAGTTGCACCGCCGATACCCAAAAACCATTCGAGCATCCGAACGTATCGCTTCAGATCTATTCGTGCGCCGGCAATAAGGCCACGGTCGTTTCTGGAGATGCTAAGGGAGCGACGGGTTACGTTATTGGCCATCACGGCGGGTCAGAACACATCATCGTTGATTTTCCCCGCGAAGTGAAAGAGAAGCTCACTTACGAGGACAAAATCATCATTGTTGGCAAAGGCCAGGGGCTAAAACTGATGGATTACCCTGACATCATGCTCTACAATCTCGACCCTATGTTGTTGGAGAAGATGAAAATCGAGAAGTCCGGGGAAACAAAGCTGCGAGTTCCGGTCACTACCCTTGTCCCAGCGGCCTGCATGGGGTCAGGCATAGGGGCGCCACACGTCGCCAAGGGCGATTACGACATCGTGACCAGCGATCCGGAATCGGTGGAAGCATATCAACTTGACAAGATCCGGTTCGGGGACTTCGTCGCGTTGTTGGATCACGACAACCGGTATGGGAGGGCTTATCGGAAGGGCGCCATTACGATTGGCATCGTGGTCCACAGTGACTGTCGGATCGCTGGACATGGCCCAGGGGTCACCACGTTAATGACGTGCGAGACTGCGCTGATAGAACCGGTGATTGACCCTCAGGCCAATATGGCTGATCTTCTGAACATCGGGACAGCCGCAAAGACGGGGTGATGAAAGAGAAAATCGAAGAACTACTTGGTCAGATGACCATCGAAGAAAAGGTGTCCATGCTCGCTGGCTCCGCGATGTGGCACACCATGCCCGTGGAAAGGCTGGGCATCCCGGCCAGGAGTGCGGCAACGCCATCGCCGACGTCCTCTTCGGCGACGTGAACCCCTCCGGCCGACTGCCCCAGACCTTCCCCAGGCGGTTGGAGGATAACCCCGCCTACATCAACTATCCCGGCGAGAACGGCAGGGTGCACTATGGCGAGGGCATCTTCGTTGGCTATCGCTATTACGACAAGAAGAAGATCGAGCCCCTGTTCCCCTTTGGCTCTGGCCTTTCCTACACCACCTTTGCCTACCGCAATCCTTCGGCAGGCTCAGGACACCGCCTGCGTCTCAGCGCCCCTGACACTTCGACTGGGCTCAGTGCAAGGATTGATGCCGGTGAGGGCCTGCGGGTCTCCGTGGACGTGCAGAACACGGGCACGCGGGCGGGCCAGGAGGTGGTGCAGCTCTACGTCCGCGACCTGGAATCTCGCCTGATGCGCCCGGAAAAGGAGTTGAAGGCTTTCGCCAAGGTGAATCTTGAGCCTGGTGAGACCAAGACCGTCACCCTGACGCTTAATCGCGAGTCGCTGGCCTGCTACGATGACCAGGCGCGGCAGTGGGTGGCCGAGGCCGGAGAATTCGAGATCCTGGTCGGTAGCTCGTCGCGGGATATCCGGGCATCGGCCCGGTTCACCCTCCAGGCCACCAGCCGATTTGGTGGCCCCGAAAAACCTGCCCTGAGCTCTGTCGAAGGGGCAGGCATCCGCCTCGGGCTGGACAGCACCCTGCAGGTGTTGCTGGCCAACGAGGAGGCTAAGGCCATCCTGAGCAAGCATCTCCCTGGCATACTGGACGCGCCGCAGTTGAGCATGGCCCTGGGGTTCACACTGGAGCAAGTGGCGGGCTTTGCGCCGGCTGTGTTCACCGATGAAGTGATGCAGGCCATCGCCGAGAACCTGGCCCAGCTTTCTCCCGTGGCTGCCTCTGACCTGCCAGAGCCACCAAAGCTCACCCTGTGGCAACACCTGCTGGCCCGTCTGGTCTCCTGGGGCGTCCGGCGGGCTTCCCGGTGAGGCGGCGCATGAGCAAGGCCCAAATACTAAAGGGATAGGAGCTAATGATGAACAACTTTGTTACAGCAATTCCTTTGCCCTTGAACGAAATCGCTGAATTCTGCCAGCGCTGGCAGATCCGTGAGTTGGCACTGTTCGGCTCTGCTTTGCGTGATGACTTCGGCCCTGATAGTGACGTGGACATATTAGTTACCTTTGCCCCTGAAGCAGAGTGGGGGTTGTTTGAACACGTAAAGATGCAACAAGAGCTACAAACGTTGTTACAGCGGGGTGTAGACCTCATCAGCAAGCGTGCTCTTGAGCGCAGCCAAAACTGGTTACGACGTCAAGAGATACTAAATACAGCCCAATCCCTTTTCCCTGAACAGGAGGCTATTTATGCTGCGGGATAAAGCTACCTTGCTGGATATTGCCCAAGCTGGGCGCCTGGTGTTGGAATTCATGCAAGGCATGGCGAAAGAGACTTTCCTCGATGATCTCAAAACCCAATCCTCTGTTCTGTACCAATTGATCGTCATAGGGGAAGCGGTCAAGCGTCTTTCCCGTGAGTTTCGTGCTCAACACGCCGATATTCCGTGGACGCTTATTGCCGGAATGCGTGACCATCTCATTCATGCCTATGACATGGTTGATTGGGATGAGGTTTGGAAGACAGCTACAAGGGATGTGCCGGATTTGTTGGCCAGAATAGAGCTGTTGCTTCCGACTGAGCCTATAGAGTCGCCATGAAATGGCCTTAACAGGTTGCTGGTGTGCCCTGCAAAGCTATCGTCTGTTAACCGGTGGAAGTCCGGTTGTGGCAACTGCTAGGAGGCCATGTAGCAGGCATCCAGTGCATCAAGAGTTTCGTATAAGCATTGCTGAGCGGCGTGGTCTGATTGTGCACAGAGACATTCGACATAGTTCTTGCGAATCGAGGCGTTGTGCTATGAAACTTAGAGGAGCGTCAGACACTTCAAAGCGATATCAGGTATTCCTGAGTTATGCTAGTGCTGACAAAGAGATAGCCCAAAGGATTGTGGACGAGCTTTGTCAAAGAGGCGTTAGTGTCTGGTTTGATGCATATGAACTCCAGGTCGGAGACTCAATAGCTAAGGCTATTGA
>CAZQDO010000514.1:0-3980 GCA_964592085.1 uncultured Anaerolineae bacterium
GGTACCCAGTGAGTACACTCTCGAACGCCCGACTAATGTCCGCAGCGCCCGAGGAGGGGTGGCCTGCCTCATGCAAGAGCGTGCGCGAGTACCGCGACACCGACTCGAGGCAATCGCGCTTTACCACAATGGAGCGCAGAGAATGGTCCCAGCAGCCGTCCGTGTCTGTCGATGTGATCCGCATCGTCTCCGATATGGCCACCTTCGGAGCGCGGGGTGGGACCAAATCGACGAGCTCAAGAATGCGAGCCGTGAGGCCAAAGACGGCTCTCTCGCGATTGGTAAGCCTCTCCGGCTGCACGAACTGGTATTGGAAGCTCTCATTGAACTCTCTTGCATACACCTCCAGCGTTCTCAACTCGGCTCCGCCTTCCGCCGCCTGAGCTTCCGCCTTCTGCTTCTGCCGCTGTGAGATAACGACGACTTGCAGGCCATCAGCCTTTGCACAGCTGACCAAATCGGGCCTGGTCTGAAGCTCTTCCTCAGTTACATAGGCCACCCTTGCCCGTTGGTGCATCAGGTTCAGGGCGAGTTGACTGATTTCGATCCACTGCATCTCGTCTCTTTGATCCCCCAACGCCCGCCTCTCCAGCTGGGCGACGATCTCGTCGTGGACTTCAGGTGACCTAGAGGTCCTCAGGATGGCTTTGATCCTGTCTGTGTAGGTCGTTCTTCCCACGTTGAGCCTTTCTCTGTTGAGGCGCTTCTTCATGGCCTCCGTCAGGCTTGTGATGTTGTAGGAAAAAAGGAAATTCGGCTCTTCGCTGGCCAGGACTCCTAGGATATATACCTTCGCGGTCTCCGATGTCCGCCGAATGATCGCGCCGTATGCGCTTGTGTCAATAATCTGTTCAGGAGCGAACCGCAAGAAAAGACCCTTTGCTCTCGCCATGTCGGCGTCGGACACCCCGGTCATGACAAAGTCCGTCCCGACCATCGCAACTGGAGTATCATCGAACTCTACGTGAAGCGTAACGATGTTATCGAATCCATGCTTGGACACTTGCTTCAGGGTGAAAGCACCATGCCGGGAGAGGATAACAACCTGTACCCCGCGGCGATGAAAAGTGGCCAGGGCATCCTTCAGTCCCACGCCGAACTTCCCAATAATGGGAAGGCTTGAAGTGAGCTTCTCTTCGTCTTCGTTGAGGGTAAAGTGCTCGATTCGCAGTCCTCCGCCAAAGTCGCGTATGTGCCACCGTCCCCTGTCATCCTTGGAAATCTCGATCTCGTCGGTCGAAGAAAGAAGCTGCTCATCCAGCGCATTTGCGATCACCTCCCGAATCGCGTGGTGCACCTCCCAGTTCTCAAGAACCTCCTCGATGTTTAGGTCGAACACCCGGGTTGTCATATGCTCGACTCCTCCACAACCTCTTGGGCAGACGTACCGCGCGCAGACCGGCGAATCGGCGCCCAGCGGGCCTTGGCGCAGGTAGCGGTCAGCGCCCGCTCCAAAGATAATACCAAGGGCTGTGCGCCCAAGAATGCGCTCAGACGGTTTGCCGGTGGCTCCCAGGGCCAGAGAGATCCGGAGACCGGGGCCGCCGGATGGTCGGTACGCCGGTGGAGTGGCGGAGCCTTGTGTAAGGAGATGCCGGCTCCCCAGGACCGCGTAAGCGATCGTTACTTGATCCCCGCGCTTTCAAGAAGCCTGGCCCAGTCCCGAAAGAAGACCTCCAGCCTGGACACGTCGTCCTGTGAAAGCGGCACGCAGTGCGCAATGTTGTTTCGCACCATGTATATCTCGTCCATATGGACTGCGAACCAGTCAAAGTCCATAATCGCGTCGGCGAATTCAGGTTGGTTGTTCAAGATGATATCCTTCAGATCAGAGAAGTTCGCAAACGAGAGCGGGTGATTGCCTCGCTTGTCTCGATAGGGGTATCGTCCCTCCTTCTTCATCGTCCGCTCAACGCTGTTCTTCACCCTGCTAGGAACCAGGTTGTCCCACCAATCAGAACCCTTCTTTGACAGGCGCAGGGATATGAGTTCGCGAATCGAGTTCTCCAGAATAAACAGGAGCGGATACACTCTCGAGCCAAGATCCCCGGCCATCTTGGCTTGAGACTCGGTCACAAGAGGATATCGCTTCCGCTTCCTAGATGCGGGAGGTTTGGCTTTTCTTGCATCCACCGCGGCCGGTTTGGAATGTGAATACTGGATTCCCCTTGGAACCAGTGCCCTGACCCGATCGAGCGTCCCAATGGGCAGATGCTTCGATAGATCGATGCCCTCCAGGTGCGCTATCACATATACGGCCTCTTCAGTCGTCATGGGCCCGTAAGTTTCCTTTATCTTCTTCGCTCTGTAGCTTAGCCCCTGAGGCGTGATCTGTAGCCGATCAAGGAGCTCACTACGCACATTGTGGTCCGTTGGCATGGACCGAATACCTCTATTTCGTGCGCTTCTTCTTTGCCTGAGAGATACTAACCCTCACCGTCGCGGCGGTAGTCTCGAAAACGCCAGCAATCTCAGAGGGATTCAACCCTAGTCGTCTCAGTATTGGAGCACCTTCGGTAATCGTCATCTCTCTCACAACGAGGTAGGCCTCCAATGCCACGAGGACTGAGAGCTTTCGATCTATCGATGCCAGGAGGTCGGAGTCTGATACCATTTCAGGGCCCGCCTTTCTTTGATGCCTTCTTTGGCTTCTTGTACTCTACCCTCGCGTTTCTAACCGACTGAACTGCGGCTCCACAGATGGTCGCGATGTCCGTGTCCAACAGGCCAAACCTGTCGAGTATCTGCACCTGGGAAGCCAGCCCATCCACGCCCCTGACGCAGAGGTACGCCAGCATCAGCGTGCTGCGGTCGGTCGCCTGAGGTTCACTCTTGGCCATCCTGCCCCCTTTCGTTTAAGTCACGGGGAAGTCGTAGTCGCAACAAACGCCATAGGCGTGCAAACGAGACAACCGGATGCGCTGATCGCACAGTGTAAGGGCCCACCCTTGGCTCCTCTTGCGGTCTTGCCGATGGAATCCTCCTTCCCGACGCGCGACTTGCACGCGTGCCGACTTGCCGCACTACGGCCCTCGCTAGGAGCCGCGGCTGCAACTCCGGAACTTCATAACCATCATAGCGCACATGCCAGGAAAAGTCAACCAGTATTGGGAAGTGCCATGTGACTGCGAAGACCGAGGGTTGGTTCAGTGAGCAGCCCACGCCCCCCGTGCCGTGTGTTCCGGAGCACCCTGGGGAGCATAAGCAAGCCCGCTGATTACTCCACCAGATGAACCCAGGGCAGAGATGACCAGATCGCTTGAGCCAGCCTCTCGTCGGCTGGATCCGCAGCCAGGTGATGACCAGTTTGGCATCAACGCCTGGCCAGGAGCTCTTCATCGCGAGCGTCCCGGGCTTGCTCCAAGATCTCTTCCGATGGCGGCAGAGTGCGCCCACCCAGATGAGCCTCGATCTGAGCCCGTGCTCCGTCAACCAGTCCCTTCCATTCATCCTGCCGCTGTCGCTTCCGCAGCCGCTCGTATTCCTCCACCGACAAGATCACCACCTGAGGCTTGCCCCGGCGCTCCACGACGATGATGTCGCGATCGTCCACAGCCCGTCGCATCAACTCGCTGAACCGGGTCCGCGCTTCGGTGGCACTCACCACATGCTCCATGCTGGCCTCCCATCAGCCGAGAGATCACTCAATTCTACTGGACACCGAGCCGACTTGCAAGCCAAAGTGTTGGCGTTCGGTCTCCTTCCCAACGGAGGTTCCACAAGCCGCCCGCCCCTTTGTTTGCAGACCAACGCCCAATCCAGATATAATCGCCCTTGACACTACTTGCGAAGGGAAACACGAACCATGGACCCCATAGCTTTCCGATTGCCCATCCTCGGCATCCCCATCTACTGGTACGGCATCATCGTCGTCATCTGCATCCTCGTGGGTTGTTTCGTGGCGTCCAGGGAAGCCAGGAGGAAAGGAGAGAACCCGGATCACATCTGGAACGGGTTGATCCTGGTCATCATCTTCGGCC
>CAZQDO010000515.1:0-3962 GCA_964592085.1 uncultured Anaerolineae bacterium
CCCTGGATCGAGGGCGCTTCCGGGAGAGGGTGCCGGCAGAGGTGTATCAGCAGGTCCTGACAGAAAGCACAAGGGGGCTGGAGTTGGTGGCAAAGGCCATCCGGCAGGGCACTCAAGAAGGCTTGTTTACCGCTGATGATCCTCTGTTGGTCGCTGGCGTGCTGTGGGGTGCCCTCAACGGGGCCCTCAGCCTGATGGCCAACCCGGTCCGGCAGGAAATGATACCCGTAGAGCCTAAAGCGGTGTACGATGCAACCTTCGAGCTTTTCCTGCGCGGCCTGCAAGCTAATACCACATTCTGAGCAGAGGCGGCTCCCATGCCCGCGAGTCAGCGGCGTGGGAGCCGCCTCTGCTGGTATCTACGAGGAGGAGGAAATGAAAGAAGTAGTCATCGTCGGGGGAGTCCGCACCCCCATCGGCAGCCACGGCGGAGCCTTCAGAGACCTGTCCGCTCAACATCTGGCCGCTCTCGTGATGCAGGAGGTAATCCAACGCACGGGCCTCGACCCCAACCTCATTGACGACGTCATCTTCGGCTGCATCGGCCAGTATTCCGATTCGCCCAACATCGCCCGCGTGGCCGCGCTGATGGCCGGTATTCCCACCCACGTGCCCGGCTACACTGTCCAGCGAAACTGCGTCTCCGGAATGGTGTCCATCTCCTCAGCTTGCCAGGCCATTCAGGCCGACGACGGCGAGGTTTTCCTGGTGGGCGGCACGGAGAGTATGAGCACGGCTCCCTACGTCGTGCGCGGGGCCCGCTGGGGACTGAAGCTGCGGCACGGCCAGTTCACCGACACCTTGTGGGAGGGGCTGACCGATCCCGTCTGCGACCTGATCATGGGCTACACAGCGGAGAACCTGGCCATGATGTACGGCATCAGCCGCGAGGAGCAGGACAAGTTCGCAGTGCAAAGCCACAAGAAAGCTTTCCGCGCCACCAGGATGGGCAAGTTCGACGACGAGATTGTGCCAGTGCGCGTCTCCAAAAAGGTGGCAGGACAAGAAGTGGCCTACGAGAACATCGTCCACGATGAGTGCGTCAACCCGGCCCTCTCGGTCCAGAAAGCCGGTCTCTATCCCACCGTGTTCAAGAAGGGCGGGTCCGTCACTCCCGCCAACGCCTGCCCCATCTCCGATGGCGCAGCGGCCATGATCGTGATGACGGCTGACAAGGCCAAGGAACTGGGCATGGAGCCGCTGGCAACTATCCGCAGCTACGCCTACGCTGCGGTGCCGCCGGAGATCATGGGCATCGGCCCCACCAAGTCTGTGCCCAAAGCCCTGGCTAAAGCTGGTCTGAAGCTGACCGACATTGGCCTCATCGAGCTCAACGAGGCATTTGCCGCCCAATCCATTGCCGTAGGCATCGAACTGGAGAAAGATGGCTGGGACTGGGACAAGGTCAACGTCAACGGCGGGGCCATCGCCCTGGGCCACCCGGTGGGCTGCACCGGCACGCGCATCGTGGTCACCTTGCTCAACGAGATGATCAAGCGCGACGTCCCCCTGGGGTTAGCGACAGCCTGCGTGGGCGGCGGGATGGGCGGCACGATGATCATCGAAAGGAAGTAGATTCGCAAACTCGTGGAGTCGTAGATTCGGGATTCGTCACGAACCTACAAGCACAAAGGGAGAAAGACACATGGCTGATACAGCGTTGTATAAAGATAAGAAGGCTCGTCAGGCGTTCATCGCCAAGGGCCAAGAGGTTTTCGGGGGAATTAAGGATAAGCTGCAAGGCCAGGGCGGGGTGGTGGCCATCGAGCCTGAGAGCGGGGAGTACTTCGTGGGCAAGACTCTAGGAGCGGCCAACGATGCCGCTTTTGCCAAGCATCCAGATGTCTGGGTGTATTTCGTGCGCCTCGACGATCCGGAGGCGGCGGTGCCGCTGGTGACGTGGTAGTTAATGAGGCAACAAGTCAACAAGGAACGAGGCAACGAGTGCACGCGCATAGCTGCCAACCCATCGCCTCATTGCCTTATTGCCTCGTTACTCGTCAACTCATTCACGATAAACCGAAGGAGGGTGAAGCATGTATATTTTTAAAGCCGGAGTAGTGGGCGCAGGCTTCATGGGTGGTGAGATCGCCCAGGTCATCACCTATGCGGGCCTGCCGGTGGTGATGAAGGACATTGACCAGGAGATGCTGGACAAGGCCATGGAGACCATCCGGCACATTTACCAGCGGCGAGTGGACAAGGGCAAGATGTCGC
This sequence comes from uncultured Anaerolineae bacterium, assembly GCA_964592085.1. Classification (GTDB taxonomy): domain Bacteria; phylum Chloroflexota; class Anaerolineae; order VGOG01; family VGOG01; genus CAZQDO01. The sequence goes on from CAZQDO010000515.1 coordinate 2,218, forward strand.
CCACCACCATGCAGGAGAAGATGGACCTGGTTATCCCCACCCTGGACTACGACGAGTTCGCCGACGTGGACATTGTTATCGAGGCTGTGCCGGAGGTCATGAAGATCAAGCAGCAGGTCTTGGCCGAGTTGGACGAGGTCTGCCCGCTGGAGACCGTCTTCGCCTCCAACACTTCGGCACTGTCCATCAAGGAGATGGGCTCGGCCACCAGTCGCCCTCACAAGGTGATCGGGATGCACTTCTTCAGCCCGGCCCATATCATGAAGCTGGTGGAGGTCATCCCCAGCACGGAGACGGATCAGGAGACCGTTGACGATGTGGTGCGCTTCACGGAGGAACTGCGCAAGATCCCCGTGGTGGTCAAGGAGTGTCCCGGCTTTCTGGTCAACCGTTTGCTGATGCCCTATCTCAACGAGGCGGTGCTATGCCTGCAAGAGGGGGCGGCCACCGCAGCCGAGATAGACCAGGCCCTGACGGGCTTCGGCTGGCCCATGGGTCCCTTCACTCTGATGGACATGATCGGCATTGACGTCTGCGCCGACGTGGGTGAGTACCTTCACTCTCAGTACGGCGACCGCGTTGCCCCGGCCGCGCTGTGGGACAAGCTGGTGGCATCAGGGCGCTTTGGCGAGAAGGCAGGTGCCGGCTTCTACGGCTACGGGGAAGAGACCGATGCACCGGTCAAGCAGATGATCAAGGAGTTGCAGGAGTCGGGGCAGGCGCTCACCGGCACGGAGTTCAGCGTGGACCGACTGATGATGCCCATGGTCAACGAGGCCGCCATGTGCCTGGAGGAGGACATCGCCAACGTCAACGACGTGGACATGGCCTGCATCGCCGGCATCGGCATGAAGGTGGGCGACCAGCGCATGGGCCCCCTGGAGTACGCCGACGAGGTGGGCCTGGACGTCGTCGTGCAAAAGTTGGAGGAGTTGGAGAAGAAATACGGCCCTCGCTTCCATCCCACAGGCTTGCTCTATCAGAAAGTGAAGGGCGGAGAGCTGGGGAAGAAGACGAAGCGAGGGTTTATGGAGTGGACAGTCTGAAATAGATTCGCAGATTCGGGATTCGTAAATTCGTGATCAGCTCCGAGTTTACGAATTTACGGGCAGAAAGGAGCACAACTAATGGGCGAATACCAGTATGTGAAGGTGGCGGTCGAGAACCGCATCGCTACGCTGACCATTGACCATCCACCAGCCAACGCTTTCAACAAGCAGGTGGTCGAGGAATTGGACGCTGCCTTTGACGAGGTGTCGGCCAACGACGAGGTGAAGGCCATCATCATCACCGGGGCAGGCCAATTCTTCATCGCCGGCGCGGACATCAACGAGATCTACGCCGTCAAGGACAAACCCGACGAGGCCGAGGCTTTCATCCAAAAGGGACAGGGGCTTTTCCTCAAGATCGAGAACTCGAAGAAGCCCGTCATCGCTGCCATGAACGGTCGCTTCGCCCTGGGAGGCGGCAATGAGCTGGCCATGGCCTGCCACATCCGCATCGCCGAGGATGGCCTGCGCTTGGGCCAGCCAGAGATCAACCTGGGCATCATCCCTGGCTGGGGCGGCACGCAGCGCCTGCCTCGCATCGTGGGCAAGGGCAAGGCCCTGGAGATGATGCTCACCGGCGACCACATCACCGCACAGGAGGCCTACCGCGTCGGCCTGGTGAACAAAGTAGTGCCTGCAGGCCGGGTGCTCAAAGAGGCCATAGGACTCGCCAGGCGCATCATCTCCAAGAGCGCG
>CAZQDO010000516.1:0-2704 GCA_964592085.1 uncultured Anaerolineae bacterium
GGGCATGGCCACGTCGGCCCAAGCGCTGATCGAGGCCGGTGCCCAGCCGGTTTACGGCGACCTGAAAGACCGAGCCTCCCTGGATCCGGCCTGCGCCGGGATCGAAACCGTCATCACCACCGCCAACTCGGCCATGCGCGGCGGGGAAGATACCGTGGACACGGTGGACCAGGCCGGCAACCGCAACCTGATCGATGCGGCCCAGGCGGCCGACGTCAAGCAGTTCATCTTCACCTCGGTGCTCGGGGCTGACGTGAACAACCCTCTTCCCTTCATCCAGGCCAAGGCCGAGACCGAGGTCTATCTGCGCCAGAGTGGGATGCCCTACACCATTTTGGCTCCCAACTTCTTTATGGAAAGCTGGGTGGGCATGGTGGTCGGCATGCCCCTGGCGGCCGGGGGGCCGGTTACACTGGTAGGCGAAGGACGCCGTGCCCACTCCTTCGTCTCGGTTGTGGATGTGGCCGCTTTTGCCACAGCGGCCGTCGGCCACCCGGCAACGGTGAACCAGCACCTGGCCATCGGCGGACCGGAGGCCCTATCCTGGTGCGATGTAGTGGCCACCTTCGAGCGGGTGATGGGCCGCGAAGTCCCCTTGAGGTTCATATCGCCGGGCGAACCCGTGCCGGGAGCGCCGGAGATCGTGACCCACATGTTGCCCGCTTTGGAGACATTTGATTCACCCATCCCTATGACGGAGACGGCCCGCACCTTTGGCGTCAGGCAGACGACGCTGGAGGAGTTCGTCCACCGGCAATTCGCGGGCGAGGCGGCATGAGCCGGTCATCACCTGGGGCAATGAACCAGAAGGAATCGCATCCTGGCTCGTTTCTGTTTACGCTGCGCGTCTGGCCCGAAATGTTGGGCGGTGGCCGGGCCGAGTGGCGCGGCAAGGTACAGCATGTGACCAGCGGCGAAACGCGTTACTTTCGCGACTGGCCCAGCCTGGTGGCTTTTCTGGAAGAGGTATTACCCAAACTGGACGACGAAGCGGATTCAACCGTATGAGGAGGAGACAATCCCATGTCAGAAGAGAACAAAGCCATCGTGCACCGTGCCACTGAGGCCTGGAACGCGGGGGACCTGGATTTGTTCGACGAGATCTGGGCCGCGGACTACGCCCACCACGACCCGGGCGAGCCGGACGTGCGCGGCCTGGCGGACTACAAGCGCTACGTGGCCTACGTCCACAGCCGCTACCCGGGCTTGCACTTTGCCGTCGAGGACATGCTGGCCGAGGGGGACAAAGTCGCCGCCCGCTACACCTGGCGGGTCACGGATAGCGTGGGTAAGGAGGACCGTCCGCCCACCGGCCGGCAGGTGACGGTGACCGGCACCGCCATCTATCGCCTGGCCGGCGGCCAGATCGCCGAGATGTGGCTCAACTGGGACGAGCTGGGCTACTACCGGCAGCTTGGCGTCGCGCCCCCGGCGGGGGAAGGTGGCTAGTACACCAAGGCGGAAATGAGCTTATAGTTGTTTTGCTCCGAGGGGATTGCCAAATCCCCGATTTAGGAAGGAGGAACCTATGTCTATCGATAATCGAGTTTTGGTCGAGCGGCTGCTCAAGGCGTTCGAGGCCAAAGACCTGGAGGCTGCACTGGCCTGCTTCGCCGACGACGCATTGTTGTTCGACCCCCACTACCCCACCCCCGAGATGCGCGGCAAGGCGGCCATCCGGGAGGGCATTGAGTTCATCTTGGGCATCGTCAAGCAGCCAGGTTTCAGCATTCGTCATTTCTGGACGGGGGACCACGACGGCGCCCTGGAGGTGGATACACACCACGTCCTGGCAGATGGCACCGAAGTGCGTTTCCCCCAGGTATTTGTGTTTGAGATGGGCGATGGGTTGATCCGGCGGCTTCAAGCCTACACGCCCTACCCGCCGCCAGCGGCGCCGGGGGAGGGTGGAGCGGCGGCGTGAGGGCCAGGCGGGTCGGTCATTCCCCTGACAAGCAACAAAAGAAGACACTGGGTAAGGTGTACCTATGAGCAACAAATCAGGCACATCCAATCAGGTCATATCGCTGCCCCAGGGCGGCGGCGCGCTGGCGGGCATGGGCGAGAAGTTCTCGCCCGACCTGTTCACCGGCACCGGCAACTTCACGGTGCCCATCGCCCTGCCTCCGGGGCGCAACGGCTTCCAGCCCGAGCTGAACCTGGTCTACAGCACCGGCAACGGCGGCGGGCCCTTTGGGCTGGGCTGGAGCCTGAGTGTGCCGGGCGTCAGCCGCCAGATCCCCAAGGGCGTCCCGCGCTACCGCGACTACGTGGACGATCTGGACCAACGCGATACCTTCGTCCTCTCTGGCGCCGAAGACCTGGTGCCCGTCGAACAATCGGAAACCGAAGGCTGGATCCGCTATCGGCCCCGTACGGAGGGACTCTTCGCCAGGATTACTCACCACTACGCGGACGGCAACAACTACTGGAAGGTCGAAAGCAAAGACGGGCTGGTCAGCCTGTACGGAACACCTCGCCCCGATGATGTGGACGAGGATTGGCAAGACCCGGCCGTGATCGCCGATCCCGCCCAGCGCGACAAGATCTTCGCCTGGAAACTGACCTTCACCCGGGACCCCTTCGGCAATCGGATCGAATATGAATACGAGCGCGACTCAGGCCAGGCCGGGCCGCACCACTGGGACCAGCTTTATCTCAAGCGCATACGATACGTGGACTACACCGACGGCGGTCAGACCAA
>CAZQDO010000516.1:2714-3429 GCA_964592085.1 uncultured Anaerolineae bacterium
TACGAGGAACTGCCGGACCGCTATGGGGCGGATGTGCCGGATGTCAAACGCATCTATCCCTTCTCCGACTACCGGGCCGGCTTCCAGATCCGCACCCGGAAACGCTGCAAGTGCATCAAGGTCGCCACCCACGCGGACGCGGACCAGCCGCAGCTTGTCCGCAGCTACGAGCTAAGCTACCTGGACGAACGCGACCTGCCCCCCGAAGACCTGCCGCGTAACGGGGTTTCGCTGCTCAGCCAGATCATCGTCACCGGCCACGACGGTGACGCGACCGAGTCACTCCCACCCCTGGAATTCGGCTACACCCAATTTGAGCCGGGGGGGCGCGATTTCTTCCCGCTGGAGGGCGCGGACCTGCCGGCCCGCTCGCTGGCCAGCCCCGACCTGGAGCTGGCCGACCTCTTCGGCAACGGGCTGCCCGATATTCTGGAGATGAACGGGAGGGTCCGATACTGGCGCAACCTGGGCGACGGCCGCTTTGACCTGCCCAGGCCGATGCGCGAGGCGCCAGCCGGCCTGACGCTGGCCGATCCGGGCGTGCAGTTGATTGACGCCGACGGCGACGGCCGCATCGACCTGCTGACCACAACCAACGGCCTGAGCGGCTATTTCCCGCTCGAGTACGACGGCCTCTGGGACCAGCGTTCCTTCCGGCGTCACCGCCAGGCGCCCAGCTTCAATCTGGGCGCCCCGGACGTCAAATTGGTGGACC
>CAZQDO010000516.1:3439-3947 GCA_964592085.1 uncultured Anaerolineae bacterium
GTGGATGCCCTCCGCTCCGGGGCGCGCCTGGAGTGCTTCTTCAACGACCCCGAGGGGGGATGGAACGCCACCCGCCGCGTCGAACGACGGGCCAGCGACGATTTCCCCAACCTGGACTTGGCCGACCCGCGCGTCAAGTGGGGCGATATGTCGGGCGACGGCTTGCAGGATATCGTGCTGGTCTACGATGAGGACGTCGAATACTGGCCCAACCTGGGCCACGGTGAATGGGCCCGCCGAGTCTCGATGCGTAACGCCCCCCGCTTCCCTTACGGCTACGATCCCAAGCGGGTGCTGGTGGGCGACGTGGACGGCGACGGCCTGGCCGACATGGTCTACGTGGAGGACACCCAAGTCACGCTGTGGCTCAACCAAAGCGGACACGGCTGGAGCGAGCCCATCCACATCGGGGGCACGCCGCCCGTCTCGGATATGGACGCGGTGCGGCTGGTGGACGTCTTGGGCAGCGGGGTGAGTGGGGTGCTGTGGAGCGCGGACGCCAACGGCC
>CAZQDO010000517.1:0-3944 GCA_964592085.1 uncultured Anaerolineae bacterium
CGGCCCACAAGATGGCGCTGCTGGCCCAGGAGCAGGGCATGGAGCTCGTTGCCACCGGCGTTCCCAAGACCATTGACAATGATGTAGGAGATAGCGAGTTCAAGCTGATAGATCACACCCCCGGCTACGGCTCGGTGGCCCGCTACTGGGCCCTCAACGTCCAGAACGCCGACCAGGAGAACGCCGGCTCCTGCCCGTCCGACGCGGTGCTGGTGTTGCAGGCCATGGGTCGCAAGATCGGCTTCATCCCGGCCGCCGCCCGCCTGGCCGATCCGCGGAGGGAGATGCCGCTGCTCATCTTCATGCGCGAGTCGGGTCTGACCCTGGCGGAGCTGGCCGACCGCGTGAACGAACTGCTCAGGGAGCGCGGTCGTGCGCTGGTGGTGATCAGCGAGGGGTTTGACGTGGGCACCATCGGCGAGCGAAAAGACGCCTTCGGTCACACCATGTTCTCCTCCAGCCAGATGACGGTCGAGCAGATCGTGGTCAACTATCTGAACGAGGTCGGGTTATCCGCGCGTGGGTCGGCTCGCGGCAACGTGTCGGGCACCGACCAGCGCCACAACATGATCTATGCCTCCAGCGTTGACCTGGAGGAGGCATACAAGGTCGGGCAAAAGGCAGTGCTGATAGCCCACCAGGAAGGCTCCGGCTTCATGGCTACTATCTTGCGGGATCCGGGGCTTTTCTACCACGTCCGCTACGACAAGGTGCCACTGGAAATCGTTGCCAACTCCGAACGGACCTTTCCCGCAAGCTGGATCGCGCCCAGTCGGGTGGACGTCACCGACGACTTCGTGCGCTACGCTCGCCCTCTCATCGGCGACGACTGGCCCGCCATCCCGCTGGTGGACGGCCGCCAGCGCTTCTCCCGTCTCCGGCCCATCTTTGCCGAAAAGAGGCTGCCAGCCTATGTACCACAGGCGTACCGATAGCGCATCAAGATAACATACCGGAGTCCTGAACTTGTTCAGGTTCATTGGGTCTTATACCCTTAACAAGTTAAGGACTCCGGCACCCTGAATTCCGAGATGACTTAGGACCAATGACGATGAACCAGGGACCAATCAGTATTGACATCGCTGTGATCGGTCACTTTGCCAAGGACAAGATCGTCGTGCGGGGGGAGGAACGGATCTCCTCGGGCGGCTCGGTTTACTACGGGGCCATCGCCCTGCGGCGGATGGGACTCAAAGTGGCCGTCATCACCCGCCTGCGGCAGGACGACTTCGGGCTGCTCGATGAGCTGAAGGACGAGGGTATCCTGGTCTTCGCCCAGCCTGCGGAGCAGACGTCGGGCATTGAGAACACTTACTTCACCGATGACATGGACCGTCGGCTGTGCAAACCCCTTGGCTTCGCCGGGTCATTTCGCATCCAAGACCTGCCCGACGTCCAGGCCAAGACCTTCCTCGTCGGCCCCATCATGGCGGGCGAGGTGGACATCCCTCTGATCAGAACGCTCTCGGCGAGAGGCGCTGTGGCCCTGGATGCCCAGGGATTCGTCCGCGTGCGAGAAGGAGAGGATCTGGTCTTCAGGGACTGGCCGCAGAAGCGAGAGGGGCTGGCGCTGGTGGACGTGTTCAAAGTGGACACCGCCGAGGCCGAAGTGCTGACCGGTCAGACCGACGTGCGCCAGGCGGTGCGAGAACTGGCCGCCTACGGCCCCAGCGAGATCATGCTGACCCGCCCTCAGGGGGTGTTAGCCTATGCGGATGGGGAGTATCACCAGGCCCCCTTCGAGCCCAGGGAGGTGAGGGGGCGCACCGGCCGGGGCGACACCAGCTTTGCAGGCTATCTGGGCCGGCGGCTGACTGCTGATCCTGATGAGGCCTGCCGCTTTGCGGCGGCGATGGCCTCGCTGAAGTTGGAACAGCCGGGGCCATTTCGGGGCAGCATTGGAGATGTGGAACGAGCCGCGAAACGTGAAGACGTAAAACGTGAAACGTGAAACGTGGGGTGAAGTCACGTTTCACGCATCACGCTTCACGAGGTAGAATTGTCTTGCCTAACTCACTCAAGCAGGAGGTTCCGATGCCGAGAATCAAAATCACAGCCGGCGATGTCGTTGCCTTTGCAGAGCTGAATGAGACTGCGACAGCCGAAGCTATCTGGGAAGCCTTGCCCATCGAAGCGCGGGCCAACACCTGGGGTGACGAGATCTACTTCTCCATACCCGTTCGCCTGGAGGAAGAGAATGCGCAAGAGATAGTGGAGAAAGGCGACCTGGGGTACTGGCCTCCGGGCAATGCCTTCTGTATCTTCTTCGGTCGCACGCCCGCCAGTCGGGGCGACGAAATCCGCCCGGCCAGTCCGGTCAATGTCTTCGGGCGGTTGGAGGGTGATCCCACCATCTTCAAGAAGGTTCGCAGCGGAGAGAAGGTAGTGTTGGAACGAATGGAGTGAAGGTTGAATTTGCCAATTGCAGGTATCGCCATCGTTGGAGTGGCACTGTTCTTCGATTTCATAAACGGCTTCCACGATTCGAGCAACGTCGTAGCCACCATGATCTCTTCCAGGGCCATGTCAGCGCGCAAGGCCCTGGCCTTGAGCGCAGTGGCCCACTTCTGTGGCCCCTTTCTGTTCGGCGTGGCCGTAGCCACTACCCTCGGCCATGAGGTGGTTGATCCCAAAGCGATTAACATGGTCGTCATCTTCGCCGCTTTGTTGGCGGCCATCATCTGGAATCTCGCAACCTGGTATTTGGGCATTCCCTCCAGTTCGTCGCACGCCCTGGTGGGCGGATTGATCGGCGCGGTGAGCATTGATTCCGGTTTCGCTACCATTCAGATGGGGGGCTTGCTCAAGGTGATAGCCGCTCTCCTCCTGTCGCCAATCCTGGGTTTAATGGTAGGCTATCTACTGATGCGGCTGGTGCTCTTCCTGGCCCGTGGGGCCTCGCCTCGCATCAACTGGTTCTTCAAGCGCGCCCAGCTCATCACTTCTCTGATCCTGGCCCTGAGCCACGGCACCAACGATGCCCAGAAGACCATGGGCATCATTGCCATGTCCCTGGTTACTATGGGCTATTCCTCGGAGTTCAGCGTGCCCTGGTGGGTGATCGTTCTTTCTGCGGGAGCCATCTCTTTGGGGACAGCTCTGGGAGGCTGGCGGATCATAAGGACCCTGGGGGCCAAATTCTACAAAATCAGGCCGGTGCATGGATTCGCGGCCCAGATCGCTTCGGCCTGCATTATCCTTGGGGCGGCTTTCCTGGGCGGGCCTGTGAGCACCACTCAGGTGGTCAGCTCGGCCATCCTGGGCGTAGGCTCGGCCGAGCGCGTCTCCAGGGTGCGTTGGAATGTGGTGGGCGACATCTTTGCTGCCTGGTTGCTCACCATACCTGCTTCTGCACTGCTGGCGGCTTTGCTTCATTTGGCGACACATTTCTTGTTGCAGTCGTAAGAGAGGAGAAAGAACTGATGGGAATCAGGGATCTGTTCAAGCCTCGCGAAGACAAATTCATGCGCTTGCTCGTCGAGCAGGCGGCCAAAACCGTGGAAGGTATGGAGTTACTGGAAGCATTCATGGAGGCCACCGATAGAGAGGTAGCCAGGAGGCTCGTTCAGGTGGAGAAGGAAGCCGATGAGGTGCGGCGCATCCTCATAGACGAGCTCAACCGCTCCTTTATCACCCCCATTGATCGCGAGGACATCTTCGCTCTCTCCCTGACCATTGACGACATCCTGGATTATGGCAACAGCACCGTGGACGAGATGGTGATGCTGGAGGTGGAATCCAACTCCTACCTGCGACGGATGGTCTCGCTGGTGCGGGAGGCGGCCCACGAGATCTACATGGGGGTGGTTCGTCTGCAGGACCATCCCAACGTGGCCAACGATCACGCCGTGCGGGCCAAGGCCCTGGAAAATCGGGTGGAGCACGTCTACAGAGAAGCGCTGGCCGAGCTGTTTCACGGGCCTACGGACATAGACCACGTGATG
>CAZQDO010000518.1:0-3941 GCA_964592085.1 uncultured Anaerolineae bacterium
GGCCAAGGATGTTGAAGATGGTGCGCACGCCCATCTCCCGGCGAGGGCCGATGGCGTGCTTCATGGCTGGGTGGAGCCGGGGGGCGAACAAGAAGCCGATGCCCACCTCGTCTATGCAATGGGCCACCTGCTCAGGGGCGAGGTCCAGGTTGACCCCCAGCGCCTCCAGCACATCGGCGCTGCCGCAATGGCTGGAGACGGAGCGGTTGCCGTGCTTGGCTACGGCCAGGCCCGCCCCGGCTACGACGAAGGCCGCTGTGGTGGAGATGTTGAAGGTGCCCGTCCTGTCGCCCCCCGTGCCACAGGTGTCCACCAGGTCCCGTCGCTGAGGACGCACAGGGATCGCGCTGCGGCGCATGGCCCGGGCACAGCCGGTGATTTCTTCCACCGTCTCCCCCTTGAGGCGCAGGGCGGTCAGAAAGGCACCGATCTGAGCCGGCGTCGCCTCCCCGGCCATGATCTGACCCATGACTGCCTCTGCCTCTTCGCCCAGCAGATCCTCTCTTGACATGACCTTGCCGATGGCCTCTTTGATATCCATCTTTGCCTCCTCAACACTCGATCTCCCCGCTACCCCTCTGCCAACTGATGATCTTGGCGGCAGGGGGGAAGAAGACATCTCCAGGAAGTTTTGCAGGATCCTTTTTCCCTCCCCCGTCAAAATGGACTCAGGGTGGAACTGAAGGCCGATCACTGGGTGGTTCCGATGACAGAGGCCCATCAACTCCCTTTCCTCGCTCCAGGCGATGGGCATCAGCATCTCCGGCAGCGGCTCCTCCACGATGAGGGAGTGGTAGCGGGTGGCCCGGAACTGATCAGGCACTCCTTTGAAAATGGGGTAGTCGCCGTGGCGGATTTGCGAGGTCTTGCCGTGCATCAGGCGCGGCGCCCGCACCACTCGCCCGCCGAAGACGTGGCCGATGCACTGATGCCCCAGGCACACCCCCAGGATCGGCACCCGCTGACGGAAGTGTCGGATCACGTCGTTGGAAACGCCACCGTCTTCGGGCGTGCCCGGCCCCGGCGAGATGACGATGTGGGTGGGATGTAATGCCTCAATCTCCTCCACCGTCACCTGATCGTTGCGGAAGACCTGCAACTCCGCCCCCAGTTCACCCAGATGCTGCACCAGGTTGTAGGTAAACGAATCGTAGTTATCAATCACCACAATCATTTTTGTCCTCCTGCTAGAGACCCTGCTCAGCCTGCTCTATGGCCTCGGCCAGGGCTTGGGCCTTGTGAAGGGTCTCCTCGTATTCCCGGGTTGGGTCTGAATCGGCGACGATGCCCGCGCCAGCCTGCACATAGGCCGTCTGGTTCTTCACGACGATGGTGCGAATGGCGATGCAGGTATCCATGTTGCCTGAGTAGCCAAAATAGCCCACCGCTCCAGCGTAAGGCCCTCTCCTCATCCCTTCCAGTTCGTCTATGATCTCCATGGCCCGCACCTTGGGCGCGCCGGAGACCGTGCCGGCGGGAAAGGTGGCGCGTAGTAGATCGAAGGCATCGTGAGTGGGGTCTAACTCGCCCACCACCTCGGAGACGATGTGCATCACGTGGGAATAGCGCTCAATGCCCATCAGGAGGGGCACCTGCACGGTGCCGTAGCGGCAGACCCGCCCCAGGTCGTTGCGGCCCAGGTCCACCAACATGACGTGCTCGGCCCGCTCTTTGGGATCGGCCAGAAGCTCCTCCGCCAGAGCTTCATCCTCCTCGGGGGTGCTGCCTCGCGGTCTGGTCCCTGCTAGTGGCCGAACCTCGGCCCTGTTCCCCTCCAAGCGAACCAGCATCTCCGGCGAAGAGCCGATGAGGTGCAAGTCGTCGGGCAGGTCCAGGTAGAACATGTAGGGCGATGGATTGAGCATCCGCAGGACGCGATAGATGGCAAAGGGCTCAGCACCGGTCCAGCGCTGTAATCGTTGGGAGAGGACTACCTGGAAGATGTCGCCGGCAGCGATGTATTCCTTGGCCCGCTTCACTGCGGCCTCGTAATCAGCCTGGCTGAAGTTGGAGGTCAGCTCCCCGCGCTTCTGGCTGCTGTGGCTGTGAAACGAGGGCAGTGGCTGGCGGAGTCGTTCCACCAGGGCCTCGATGCGGGCCACCGCGCCTTCGTAGGCCTGTTGCACATCCCCGTCGAGATGAGCATTGGACACCACCGACAGTCGGTGCTTGACGTGGTCGAAGACCACCAGGGTATCAGCCAGGAGGAATACGGCCTCGGGCAACTCGAAGCCGGTCGGGGGCGGGACGGTAGCCTGTAGTTTGGGCTCGAAGAAGCGCACCACATCGTAGGCCAGGTAGCCCACAGCCCCGCCGTGGAAACGGGGCAGGGCGGGAACGTTGATAGGCCGATGGGGGTGCATCAGCTCTTTGACCAAGTGGAGGGGATCGCGCCCCTGAAGCGGCTCCATCTGCACACCCTCCTGGCCGGTGATCAACGCCTGCTCGCCTCGGACGATGATGGTGGCCGTTGGGTCAATGCCAACGAAGGAGTAGCGGCCTATCCGCTCCGCCTTTTCCACGCTCTCCAGAAGGAAGGAAGGCCCTCCTCCACGGAGCTTGATGTAAACAGAGGCAGGTGTCTCCAAATCAGCCGGCAGTTCGCGGTAGATGGGGATTATGGTGCCCTTGGTACTGAGTTTCTCGACTTCCTCTAAAGTTGGATGATACATGGCTTTCCTCCTACCTCGCCTAAAAGCAAAAAACCCTCTCATCCCTTAAGGGACGAGAGGGTTCTCCCGTGGTGCCACCCTTCTTAGGCCGACTCTCTGAAACAAAAAAATCCGCCATGACAGCGGATAAGATGTGAGCCAGCCTCACTCATTGCAGGTACGGGACAGCCTCAACGCCGTCCGATACCTTCGGCCCTGATAACGGTGGCGACTCCGGCGCGGCTTACTTGGGGACTGCCCCGTTCGGCCTGCAACTCCCAGGTCCATTCGGCCTTCGCGCTGGCGCCGGGCTCTCACCTACCCCCGACTCTCTGAGCCTCGCCTGAAGGTTTACTAGTCCTGTTCCCAGTCTTTGGTGATGTCTGATTTGCCAAAGAGTGTACCACACTATGACCAAATTGTCAAATCCAGTTGGGCTCTCTGGCTATTGCGAAAAGAGCTAGGATGTGATATACTACTCGCGCTGTCCTGGGAATATCCTGTTTTGGTGGGGAGGATGTTATGCCTAACTTCGAGAGGGCAAGGGAATTGATTCGGGAGTTCAGAGGAGACCGCTACGTTTTCGGCTCTGGTGTGCTGGGTGAGATCGGCGGCGTGACCGTTGAGCTGGGGAGGCGCGCGGCCCTGGTGCACCCCTCGTTTCCCGGCAGCGAGGTGCTCATTAGGGCGGTGAAGGGTTCGCTCGTTGCCGCTGGCGTTGAGGTCTTGGGCGAAATTGAAGGAGCCGCGCCCAACGCTCCGCGTGAGGATCTGTTGTGCATAACTGATCAGCTCAGGGCATTGGATCTGGATGTGGTGGTTTGTCTGGGAGGCGGCAGTACCATTGATGCCACCAAAGCGGCCGAAGTGCTGCGTACCCTGGGCGGCACGATGGATGACTACTTTGGTACGGGCAAGGTCACGGAGAGATTGCGAGCGACGGGCAAAACGCTCACACCTCTGGTTGCCATCCAGACGGCGGCCAGCTCCGGCGCACACCTCACCAAGTACTCCAACATCACCGATGTGTCCAAAGGCCAGAAGAAGCTCATCGTGGATGAGGCCATCGTGCCAGTGCGAGCCCTCTTTGACTACGACGTAACCAAATCAATGCCCCCTGGGTTCACTGCTGATGGTGCACTTGATGGCGTAGCCCATAGCCTGGAAGTGCTCCTGGGTGCAGTAGGAAAACCTTACTACGACAAGCTGATGGAAGTGGCTGGCGAGACCATCAGATTGGTGGTGAAATATGTCGAGCGGGCGGTTAACAATCCTGACGATACCGAGGCG
>CAZQDO010000519.1:0-3921 GCA_964592085.1 uncultured Anaerolineae bacterium
CCATTGCCCTTAACAGCAGCTTGGAGAAAGTCGCCCCACAGACAGAACGGAAATTGCGGCTCACCGTTTTCTCCATTACTGTCATGATCCAGAGAGGAGGTGATGAAAGCCCAGAAGTATAACGCACCCCACCCATCTGAGTTGGCTTGCAGGATTGGGCTTCCTCGGGCTACTCGGAGATAATCCCCAAAGAATAAGGAGGAGTTTGAGAAATGAGAAGCAAGCTTTTAGCTGTGCTGGCGGTGCTGGCCATCGTGCTGGCCGCCTGCGCTACACCCACCCCCGAGGTGGTCAAGGAGGAAGTGATCGTCGAGAAGGAGGTTCCGGTCACCGTGGTGGTGGAGAAGGAAAAGGTCGTCGAGAAGGAGGTTGTTCAGACCGTCGAGGTGGAGAAGGAGGTGGTGGTCGAGAAGGTGGTCACGGCTACGCCTAAGCCGGGGGCCGACAAGCAGGGCGGCACCCTGGTCATGGGCTATTACCAGGAGCCGGAGTTGCTGAACCCCCTCATCGGCACCCAGACGGTGGCGGGCATCGCCTGGACGCTCTTTCAGCGCGGGCTGCTGGAAATCTTGCCCGATGGCTCCTTTGCGCCCGACCTGGCCAAAGAAGTGCCCACCGTGCAGAACGGCGGCGTTTCAGAGGATGGCCTGACCGTCATCTACAACCTCAAGGAAAACGTCGTCTGGTCCGATGGCGATCCCTTTGACTGCGACGACATCGTTTTCAGGTATGAAGCGACCATGCATCCTGAGAGCGGCGCCGCGTCAACCACTGGCTACGCGGACATGGAGTCGGTTACCTGCGACGGCCCGTACAAAGTCGTGGTCAAGTACAACAAATTCTACGCGCCTTACCTGACCCTTTTCGATGAGGTGCTGCCCAGCCACATCGGCCTCGACCCGGCCAAGATGCAGGAGTGGGAGTACAACCGCACTGCCACACCTTCCATCGGTCCCTGGGTCCTGGAAGAGTGGGTCTCTGGTGACCACATGACCGTCGTGCGCAACGAGAATTACGAATACTGGGAGACGGAGGGTAAGCCCTACCTGGACGCCCTCATCCTGCGCTGGATCGAGAGCCGCGAGGTGGGCAAGCAGCTCATCCAGACCGGCGAGCTAGACCATCTGTGGGACCTGATCGAGGCCGACTTGCCGGAAGCTGCGACGTGGGAGGGGGTAGTTATCGTGAACCCGCCCAGCACCGGCACCGAGCGGTTACTACTCAACCTCCGCGATCCGGAAATGGATGCGCCTTCCAAAGCCTACCTGTTGGAGAATCCTTCCTGGCACTGGGCTTTGGGCGACCCCAAGGTCCGCGAGGCCATCGAGCTGGGCATTGACAAGAACACCATCAATGACAAGCTGCTCTATGGCTATGCCAAGGTCGGCACCGCCGAGATCAACCTGGGCTGGGGCGCGCCCACCATCCCGAAAAGCGAGTACAACCCGGAGAAGGCGAGCGCCCTCTTGGAGGAGGCAGGCTGGACGGACACCGACGGCGATGGCATCCGCGAGTGCCACGGCTGCCCCTACGCCGATGAGGGCAGGGAGCTGAAGCTCAAGATCCAGACCACCTCAGGCAACTCGCTGCGCGAGCAGTGCCAGCAGGTGCTCATGGAGATGCTGGCCGAGGTCGGCATCCAGCTCTACATCGAGAACGTGCCCAGCTCCGAGCTGTTTGGAAGCTACGCCAACAACGCCTTCCGCAAGCACGGCCAGTTCGACATCCTCATGTACACCTCTTCCGCCGGCGTTGACCCGCATAGCCAGTTGCATGGCTACTACCACTCGGATAACATCCCCTCCGACGACAACTCGGGCACGGGTTGGAACTATGCGCGGTGGATTGACGAGGAATTCGACAAGTGGGTGACCATCGGTGGCAGCAGCCCCGACATCGCGGTGCGTGCTGATGCCTATCAGAAGGCGGCCGAGCGTATCGCCGAGGGCCGCCCCCAGATCTACCTCTACGACCGGGCAGACATTGACCTGCTCAGCGAGAACTTGATGGGCTGGGAGTCCAACATTTGGCCATTCGAGACCTGGAACTCCGACTCGTTGTGGCTAAAGAAGTAGCCCACTCCCCCCCTTCCTCCCCCCAACTTTCGGGAGATAAGGAGGGGGGAATTGGCGGGCGGTCAGCGACCGCCCGCCAACCTTTATCTTGTGGAGGGATCGCCTATGACTCGATATCTGATTCGTCGGGTTTTGCAAGCCATTCCTGTCCTCCTTTTTATCAGCGTGATTGTGTATGGGCTGATCATCATCAGTCCGGTAGACCCGATGGCCATCTATGAAGACAACCCCGACATCACGCCGGAAGACATGGCCATGCTGGAATACCGCCTGGGCTTGCAGCAACCCGCTTTCCTGAACTTCCGGGGGAGTTCAGGCACGGTCAAGGTGGCTCAGGCAGATCTGTACAATAAGCCAGGTGCGTCGGGCGGCACGGAGCCACGCAAGACCGGCGAGCTGTCCAGCGGCACCAGAGTGGCCATCGTAGATGGCGAGAAGAACGAGGCTGGCTCCTGGGTCAAAGTGCTCCACGTGGAGGAGCGGGTCACCGGCTGGACGCAGCGCGACAACATGTCCATTCGTGTGAATCCTTTGGACAGCCGGTACTTCAAGTGGCTCTTCGCGATAGTGCAGGGGGACTTTGGCCGCTCCAACGTGGAAAAGCGCCCGGCGCTGGAGATGATCCTGGAACGTTTTCCAGCTACCTTCTACCTGATGATGGTATCTTTTGTGGGCACGTTATTGATCGCCATTCCTATTGGCATCATCTCGGCTGTTAAGCAGTATTCGCTGTTCGATCACTTTTTTACGATCATTGCCTACGCAGGGCGCTCGATTCCCATCTTTTGGTTCGGACTCATTCTGATCATCGTCTTTCACTCCACTCTCGACTGGCCTTCGTGGGTGGGTGAGAGCTGGGCCGGTAAGCCGCTGTTTCCTGGCAGCGGTATGTACGACGTCCGCCTGGAGCGTCAACTGGGCTCCACACCTTTGTGGGATTATCTGTACCATCTTATCCTGCCAGTGGCGATGTTGAGCGTCTTTGGCGCGGCGAGCTACATCCGCTACATGCGAGCCAGCATGTTAGAGGTCATTCACCAGGACTACATTCGCACCGCGCGAGGCAAGGGGCTGCGGGAACGGGCCGTTCTCTACGGCCACGCCCTCAAGAACGCCGCCATCCCAGTGGTGACGATCCTGGCTATGGACCTGCCCATTCTCTTTGGTGGGGCGTTGTTCACCGAGACCATCTTCACCTGGCCGGGGATGGGCAAGCTGTTCTTCCGCTCTGCGCAGCGGGTAGACTACGCCGTCCTGATGGGCATCGTCATGATCAACGCCACACTGATTGTGGCCTTCAACCTGGTGGCCGATGTTGTTTACGCCTTTCTCGATCCCCGCGTCCGATACGAGTGAAGCAACCACGGAACTACAGGAGATTGTTCATGTCTGATTCTGAGACTGTGCGGCTCCAGGAAGAGCCGGTATTGGACCTGACGCCGAAGTATCGTGAACAACAGACCATGACGCAGTTGGTATGGCGTTCCTATCGTCGCCATAAACCGGCCATGATCGGGACCACCATTATCCTCATCTTTGCCCTGGCAGCCATCTTCGCGCCCTACATTTCACCCTGGGACCCGGTGAAAACCAACCTGGACGCTATGTTACAGCCGCCATCATCCGAGCACATCATGGGAACAGACGAGTTGGGACGTGACCTGCTGACCCGCATCCTCTACGGCGGACGGGTTTCCTTGAGTATAGGCGTCATGGCTATGGCGCTGGCAGTGGTCGTTGGGGCTATCGTCGGCGGCGTGGCCGGTTTCTACGGCGGCTGGGTGGACAATGTCTTGATGCGCTTCACCGACATGATGTTGGCCTTCCCCAGCTTTTTATCCTGATC
>CAZQDO010000520.1:0-3919 GCA_964592085.1 uncultured Anaerolineae bacterium
GTGGGAGTGGCCCGACAGATCGCCGTGACAGCCAGATTGAAACAACACCGCCCCGATCTGACTTTTGTCGGTTCGGCCTATTCTTATTTGCAGGAGTGGTTGCCTAACGTAGCCCAGCACGTCATTCGCAACAAGCAAGCAGATTTTGTCGGGCTGGGGCGCATGGTTTTGACCTATCCAGACATGATCGCTGATGTGCTATCAGGCAGACCGCTGCAGCGAAAACGCATTTGCCGCACCTTTAGTGATTGCACCACTGCGCCGCGCCATGGACTGGTGTCGGGTTGTTATCCGCTCGACGAGTTCTATAAAGGACGACCGGAAGCAGCCGCCCTGGCTGAGGGGAAGAGAAAAGCCACTTCATTTTGAGATCCGCAACAACCGGCGATATAAGATTCGTTGGGTTATTCGAATATGATATAATGTTCCAAGGAGACACAATATAGTCGAAATCAGAATGCAAGTTCCTGATAATCTGGCGCAACGACTGCAACCGATGTACGACTGGTTGCCGACCGTTTTGGAGTTGAGCTTGATTGGCTTCAAGACACCTGCGGTTCAAACCGCCTCAGAGATCATCGAATTCCTGGCTAAAGGCCCTACCACCAATGAAGTAATGGCCTATCATGTTTCTGATAGAGCCCAGGAACGATTAGGGCGTCTACTGTCCATCAACGAGGCTGGTTTGGCCTCTGAAGAAGAGCGGGTTGAACTGGATGAAATTGAAAAGATCGAACATGTTATGATCCTGCTCAAGGCCCAGGCCCAGGAGAAATTAACCCAGGCAAATTGATAGCAGATACGATTTCAACTGCTTTGCGCCAAGTGACGTCCCTGTTGCGAGAAGCTATTCAATTGAAAGCGGAGAAGCCATCCCTTTAGTAGCCAGCCTCTTCCTTGAACTGCTCAAAAACCTCGGCCGTGATCTGTCGTATTCCCCTTGAAGCCGCCTTTTTGGTGCCATCCCGCTTGGCCATAGTACGGAACATGATGGGAACAGATTTCTTCAGGGCTGCTTCGCCATCCGGTGTCCAGACAACGTCCTGGGGATTCAGGGCTTGCACTCCGGGAGCCTCAACGGCGGCCATGGCCGGTTCATCCCCAAGGTACTCGTCGATGGGGTAGTGCGCATAGTCGCGATAAGCTTCCACAAAGAGGTCAATGGCCGGATTCGGCACGTCACCTCCCAGGATAGCCTCCGTCCAATAGAAGAAGCGCACAGCCTTGGCTGTCTGCAGCAACTGGCGTGTTGTTGCACGGATCTCATCCCGGTTCTTTCCCATAAGGACTGAGCGTGGGAACAGCACCGTAATAGGCTTGTTGTGGGCTTTGGCCTGTTCCACCGCTACGTCGAGGTTCGCGGCCGCGTCAAGGAAGGGCACGGGCACCGAGCTCTCCATCAGAGGCTGGATAAGATGTGTTGCATCGCCGCCGCTGCCGACCAGCATTGGAACTCCTGGGAATTCCGCCACCAGTCTTTCGATGTACGGCAGCGCAAACTCCTGGAACTGCTTGGGCGAGAGCATGAGAGTGTATCCCGGGGCGAACAGATAGGCCGGTCCCGCATCCTGGACGCGCCTGAGCACTTGTCTCTGGACTTCGAATATGAATTCACATAGGGCGTGCACAAACCCGGGATTACGAATAACGTCCATCAGCAGCTCTTGAGGGTCTCGTAACAGGGCACAAACCTGTGAGAAGGGATCCAGGGAAACGAACCCTCCCGGACCAAGCAGGTCGCCCAACTGCCGATCCAGGTACCGCTTGAGCGCCAGGTCTTCCGCCACCAGTTGATCGACATCGATGGGCGGCAGCTTCTCCAGGTCTTTTGGGGAAGTCAAGGGATGTCCAATCGTTTCCGGCGCTTTGCTCCGCATCTCCGCCAGACTGCCACCCAGCGCTTCGACCAGGCGATATTCCCAGTTGGTCGTGTAAGGATAAACGTATTCCTCGCCGAACCGAGCCAGCGCCGCGCAGTATGCCTTGTAATGGGCCACCGTGTCCACGTAATAGTCGTACATCTCGATCCCGATCAGCCGGGCAGGAAAGTCAGCGATAAGCAGCGGAGGTCGGTCCAGCTTTTCCTCATTGAAAAACGCCTGCTTACGCTCTGCAATGCTGACCGACCGCTCAGAGAGGCGTTGCCGGGCCCACTGCGTGTACAGTGCCAGTTCGCGCAGCTCTTCGACGGGCAAATCGCGCTCAAAGTCCAGGGGGTTCGATCCTTTCACATTCATTCTTACCAACCTTTCGTTAGTCGTGATCGATGGCTCAGCGTCGTAAGGCGTACACAAAGAACACCAGGGCACCGCACAGCAGTGCCGATGCTGAGATCAAGAGAAAACCCGCGCGCAACCAGGGGTGCACAGGTGCAAGGCGTAGCAACTGGCCCAGACCAGCCATCAGGGCCATCATCAACCAAAACCTGGGTATGAACAACCGCGCTGGAGATACCAAGACTGGTCCGGAGGCCAGGACCGCCATGTTGGCCGCGACCAATCGCCGCAAAGCCAGCACACCGGGGATCAAGCCGAGCGCATAGAGCAGCAGAGCTATCCGCACTCCACCAGTTGGCACAGCGCGAGCCCCTGCCAGCGTCAAACCAGCGGAAACGGCACCCCAAAGGAGGCAGCCCAGCCGCGGAGCCCACTCTCTCGAAACGACCATACTGGCTACCTATAACGACAAAGCGACGTGAGCTCCTTCAGCCACCGCGTCGCCGATCCGGCGCGGCTGGATGCAGTCACCCACACGATGAACTCGGATATCTTTGGCGGCAGTCAAGTATTGGTACAGTGCATCCTCCGACTCGTGACCCAGAGCGACCACGACCGAGTCAGCCGGAATGAGGTTTTCCCGACCATCCTGTCTTACCTTGACAGCTTCCGGGCTGATGCTGAGAAGGGTGCACTCAGCCTCCAGACCCACTCCCAGCTCGCCCAGTTTGTGGACCATATAGAGCTTGTTGAGCACATCGGAGTCACTCATGATCCCGGGCAACTGCTCAACAATGGTGACCATTGTCCCCAGTCTCTTTTCCGCCACGTACTCGGCCACTTCTGCGCCTACCTGCCCGCCTCCGAGCACAACGACCCTGCCGTGGACTGTCTTCACGCCATTGAGCAGATCCTCTGCCGTAACTACGTGGCCGAGATCGATTCCTGGAACCCGCGGCAGACAGGGACGCGCTCCGGTCGCAAGGATCGCCACCTCAGCGCCGGACTCGATCAACATGCCCTCAGTGACCTCGGTGCCCAAGACCACCTCTACTTGGGTGCGGTCAAGCTGTCGCTTCAACCATGACCCCATGTACTTCCAGAACCTCTCCTTGCCGATCGGCTTACTTGCTACGTGAAGGGCACCACCCAGGTGGGATTCCTTTTCGTAGAGGGTGACCTTATGACCACGTTGGGCTGCCAGCCACGCCACGGTCATACCACCGGGACCACCGCCCACGACGGCGACACGTCGCGGTTCGATCGCAGGCCGCATCTCATCCCATTCTCGTTCCCGACCTGTAAAGGGGTTCATCGTGCAGCCCGGTGACCGCCCCAAGATGTTCAAGTGGCAGCAGTAGCCACACCTCAGGCACTTTAGGATCTCCTCTTCTTTTCCACGTTCCAGCTTGACCGCGATAGCAGGGTCGGCCAGCAATGGCCGCCCCAACGCGATCGCATCAGCCCGTCCAGCGGCGATGACCTCCTCCATCACGCTGGGCTCGACGATGTTACCGTTCGTGAATACCGGGATGCCCACTACCTCCTTGATCGCCGCAGCGTAGGGAACCCAGAGGGCCTCTGGCGAGTTGATGGCCAGCACTCCCTCGCCCAGACCATAGTTCTCGTAGGTACCTGCGACAACCGACAGGAATGTCAGCCGAGCCTCCTCCAGTCGATGCGCAAAGACAGGTGCCTCATCT
>CAZQDO010000521.1:0-3894 GCA_964592085.1 uncultured Anaerolineae bacterium
GCGCAAACACCTCATTTTGCTGACCGATGGCTGGGTGCACGAGGGCGATCTCGGCCCGCTGGCGCGCGAGATGCAAGAAGAGGGCATCACCCTCAGCGTGGTGGCGGCGGGCGGTGGCTCGGCCGAATACCTGGCCCAACTGGCTGAGAGCGGCGGCGGGCGCTATTACCCGGCGACCGACATCCTGCGCGTGCCCGATTTCTTCCTCAAGGAGACCGTACAGGCGGTAGGAGAGTACATCGTCGAGGAACCGTTCTACCCCCTGCCCACGGGCCCCAGCTCTGCGCTGCGTGGCCTGGACCCGACGACACTGCCGCTGCTGCTGGGTTACAACGGAACCACCCCCAAGAGCACGGCCCTGGTCGCGCTCAGCACACCGCGCGGCGACCCGCTGCTGGCTACCTGGCAGTACGGCCTGGGCCGGGCCGCCGCCTGGACGTCGGATTTAAAAGGGCAATGGGCGACGGAGTGGGTGGCCTGGGACAACTTCCCCCGCTTTGCGGCGCAATTGGTGAGCTGGACGCTGCCCGCGCCCCAGGTCGAAGGGCTGACGGCCCAGGCCTGGCTGGAGGATGACCGGGCAGTGATTCAGGTCGAGGCCACCGAACCGGAGACAATCAGGTCTGGGAGTACCGGCACGGCGGGACGCCCGCGCGATTTCCTGGACGTGACGGCCACGCTCATTGGGCCTGAGCTGGAAACGATAGAGGCCCCGCTGCCGCAAGTTGGAGCCGGTCGTTACCAAGCGCGGGTGGACGTGGCCCAGCCAGGCGCGTACCTGGTGCGGCTGGCCGTCAGCGAGGAGGGAGAGGCACTGGGCCAGAGTACGTTGGGCCTGGTGGTACCCTACTCGCCCGAGTACCAGGCCAGCGGCACCGACTCGGCCGTGTTGAACCAATTAGCTCGCCTGACCGGCGGCGAGCAGTTACCGGAGCCGACGGCCGCTTTTACCCACAACCTGCCCGCCGCCGACCGCGCCCGCGAGTTCTGGGTTCCGTTGCTGCTGCTCGTCGCTTTGCTTTTTCCCTTGGACGTGGCGCTGCGGCGGGTGATGCTCGGACCGCAGGATCTACGCCGAGGGACGGCCTGGCTGCGCGAGCGGCTGCCCGCCCGCCCCGAAGTCGCCACACGCGAGCGCGCGCTGGGTCGTCTGTTTGAGGCCCGGGACCGGGTTCGCGGGCGTCGCTCCGGGGCCGAAGCAGAAGCGCCGTCACCGCGCCCCAGCGAACCGCCATCTCCACCTCCAGCAGAGGGGACCAAGCCAGCACCATCTCCCGGCTCCCAACCACCCACCGAAGACTCGCTAACCCGCCTGCGCGAAGCCAAGAAGCGGGCGCGGCGCGACCGCTGACGGGGAAAACCGCTTCTGACCAGATTGTTTCGCCTGTACTTGTTCTCTAGCCCGGAAACTTCATTTCCGAGCGGGTTTCCTAGCCTATGGCCCGCTTACAGGGCTTTAGGGTCTTGAAACGATGCAGAATCTATGTTATAGTAGGGTAAGCTAGACAGACCCTAAGGGTTTAGGAAAACCCTTAGGGCCTTGGCGGCACCGTAGAGTCTGATCCGCATGCAACCCGAGGTCCACCCATGAAAGACTTCTTCGTCAGCTATAACCAGGCCGACCGGGCCTGGGCGGAGTGGATCGCCTGGACGCTGGAGGAGGCGGGCTACACGACGGTCCTCCAGGCCTGGGACTTCCGGGCGGGGTCGAATTTTGTGCTGGAGATGCAAGGGGCGGCAGCAGAGGCGGCGCGCACTGTGGCGGTGCTGTCGCCGGACTACCTGGCTTCCCTGTACACCCAGCCGGAGTGGGCGGCTGCCTTCGCGCGCGACCCGACCGGCGAGAAAGGGACGCTGCTGTCGGTGCGCGTGCGCACCTGTGACCTGGAGGGCCTGCTGACCCAGATCATTTACATCGATCTGGCTGGGCTGGACGAGGCGGCGGCGCGTGAGACGCTGCTGGCCGGCCTGCGCCGCGAGCGGGCTAGGCCCGAGGCCGCGCCCACCTACCCGGGCGCGGCCGGGCATGCGGTCCCGGAACGGCCGCGTTTCCCGGGCGCGCTGCCGCCTATCTGGAACGTGCCCCACGCCCGCAACCCGAACTTCACCGGGAGACAGGGGCTGCTGGAAGACCTGCGCACAGCGCTGACCGCGGAAGAGGCGGCGCTGACGCAGGCCATCAGCGGGCTGGGCGGGGTGGGCAAGACGCAACTGGCGCTGGAGTACGTCTACCGCTACGCGCCCGACTACGAGCTGGTGTGGTGGGTCCGCGCCGAGGAGCCAACGGCGCTGGCGGGTGACTACGCGGCGCTGGCCGGGGCGCTGGGGCTGTCTGAGCGCGAGGCGGTCGAGCTGCCGGTTGTGACCGAGGCGGTACGGCACTGGTTGGAGCGCAACGCGGGCTGGCTGCTGGTTTTCGACAACGCGCCCGACCCGGAGGCGCTACGTGGCTACCTGCCGCAGGGGAGCGGCGGGCACACGCTGATCACCTCGCGCTACCCGGCCTGGCGGGGTGTGGCCCGCCCGCTATCGGTGCAGGTCTGGGATAGAGACGAAGCGGTCGAGTTCCTGCTGCGCAGAACCGGAGACACGGACGCGGCGGCCGGGGCGCTGGCTGAGGCGTTGGGCAACCTGCCGCTGGCGCTGGAGCAGGCGGCGGCCTATATGGAGGCCCACGCAAAGACCTTAGCCGATTACCTGGCGCTGTACCAGCGTTACCATAAAGCGCTTTTGGAGCGGGGCCGGCCAGCTATGGATTACCCGGCCACGGTGGCCACCACCTGGGAGCTGTCTTTTGAGGCGGTCGAGGCGGCCTCGCCGGCGGCGGCCGAGCTGCTGTGCCTGTGCGCCTTCCTGGCGCCGGACGACATTCCGCTGGGATTATTATGCACGGGGGCGGAGCACCTGCCGGGTCGGCTGGCGGCGGCGCTGGGCGACGAGCTGGCCTGCGACGAGGCGCTGGGGGCGTTGCGCCGCCACTCGCTGGTCGAGCGGGGCGGCGAGATGATCATAGTGCACCGGCTGGTGCAGACGGTCACGCGCGACCGGCTGGGCGAGGCGGAGCAGCGCACTTGGGCCGGGGCGGCAGCCTTGTTTGTGGCCGTTGCCTTTCCCCCGCATAGCGATCCTACGGACGTGCGATTTTGGCCCGTGTGTGCGCGCTTGTTGCCCCATGCGCTGGCCGCGGCAGGGTACGCTGAGGACTTACAGATTGCTTCAGAGGCGACGGGCCACCTCCTGAATCAGGCCGGCCAGTATCTGTGGGGACGGGCCGAGTATGCGAAGGCGCAAGCGACCTTCGAGCGGGCGCTGACGGTCTACGAGGCAGCCTACGGTCCGGAGCACCTAAGCGTGGCAGCTGTCGTTAACAACCTGGGCAGGGTTCTTCACGAGTTGGGAGATTGGGCAGGAGCGCGGGCAGCCTTCGAACGGGCCTTGCGCATTGACGAGGCGACCTACGGTCCCGACCATCCGCAGGTAGCCACCGTCGCCAACAATCTAGGCGACGTTCTGCGGGAACTGGGTGATCCGGCCGCGGCTCGGGCAGCTTGTGAGCGGGCGCTGCGCATTGACGAAGCGGCCTACGGCCCCGAGCATCCGACGGTGGCCACCATCGTCAACAACCTCGGCCTTATCTTTCAGGACTTGGGTGACCTGGCCGGGGCGCAGGCGGCCTTCGAACGGGCCTTGGCTATTGATAACACAAACTATGGCCCAGTTCATCCAGCGGTGGCCCGCGACGCCAGTAATCTAGGACTTGTCCTTCAGGATCTTGGAAATCTAGCCGGGGCGCGAGCGGCCTTCGAGCGGGCACTGGCGATTCACGAAGTAGGTTACGGCCCAGATCACCCGGAAATGGCAACGGTGACTAACAACCTAGCAAGGGTCCTGCAT
>CAZQDO010000522.1:0-3892 GCA_964592085.1 uncultured Anaerolineae bacterium
CTCCAGCATCATCTTGACCAGGTTCTTGCCGATGTCGTGCAGGTCGCCCTGCACCGTGCCGATGATGTACTTGCCCGCGCTGGGCACTTCGCTTTCCGCCAGCAGTGGTCGCAAGATGCTCATGCCGGCGTGCATGGCCCGGGCGGCGATGAGCACCTCCGGCACGAACAACTCGCCGGCCTTGAAATCCTTGCCCACCTCATCCATGCCCACGATGAGGCCGCCGTTGAGGACCTCAGCCGGAGACATCTCCTGATCAAGGGCCTGCTGGACCAGGTCGGCAACGACTTTGTCCTCGCCCTTGTACAGGTTGGAAGCAATCTGCTCCAAAATGCTTGACTTACTCATTGTTTTGACTCCTTTTTGAAGATGATTTGGAAGCTACAACGATTACGGTGAGCGTCTGGATCACGCCGGGACGCTCACCATAGACCATCGAAGCCTATCCAGCTTTGAGCGAGGGTATTATATCGCCCTATGCTTACTCTGTCAAATGGCGATCAGCCGAAACGAGTCCGGTGCTCTTCCCAGGCCGCATCCACCAACTCCGGATTGGAAAAGAGGTCAATGGCCGTCATCGCCAGCGCTTTGGCCGCGTCCAACAGGCCGACGTGACCTTCCGGTGAAACCGCAGCAGCGCGGAACTCCGGCGAGTGGCCCGCTACCTCTTCGGGCGCGATGGCGACGTAGGGATGCAGGGCCGGGACGACGTGGCTGACGTTGCCCATGTCAGTGGAGCCCATGCGCTCGTTGGGATCTGGCACTTGCACCTCTCGGCCCAGCGCGGCCAGGTTGGCGTCGAAGAGGCTGGCCAGTACGGTGCTGGGCACCATGTTGGCGTAGTAAGTCTCGGCGCGTGTCAGCTTGACCTCAGCGCCGGCGGCCAGAGCACCGGCTCGCGCGCAATCCTTCACCCTGTCCAGCACAGCCAGCGCGTGGTCCTTTTCCGCTGCTCGCACCAGAAACTCGGCCGCGGTGTAGTCGGGGATGATGTTGGAGGCCGAGCCGCCGTGGGTGATGATGCCGTGGATGCGGACGTCGTCGGCCAGTTGTTGCCGCAGCACGCTGATGTTGTTGTAGGCCAGGACGCAGGCGTCGAGGGCATTGATCCCTTTGTCTGGCGAGGCAGCGGCGTGGGCGGCCTGGCCGAAGAACTCCATCTTCAGTTCATAGCAGGCCAGCGAACCGCGACCGGTCATGGTGCGCGTGGAGGGGTGGACCATCATGGCCACGTCTACCCCGTCGAAAGCGCCAGCCTCGGCCATGATGACCTTGCCCGCGCCGCCCTCTTCGGCCGGGGTGCCAACGACCTGGATGGTGCCGGCCACCTCATCGAGGACGGAGCGCAAGGCCAGGGCCGCGCCCACTGAAGCCGTGCCGATGATGTTGTGGCCACAGGCGTGCCCCAGGCCAGCCAGAGCGTCGTATTCGGCCAGGAGTGCCACGACGGGGCCCTCCCCCTTCTGACTGGTGTACGAGGCCACGAAAGCGGTCTCCAGTCCAGCCACGCCGCGCTGCACTGCAAATCCCTCTTGTTCCAGGGTAGAGGTCAAGAGTGCTGCGGCCTCAAACTCCTGGAAAGCCAGCTCCGGATTGGCATGAATGGTGTCCGAAATGCGGATCAATGCGTCGCCACGGGCATCCACCTCGTCCACAATCCGTTGCTTCAGTTCGTCAACATTGGTCATTGTGTCTCTCCTTAACTGAAATTTGTGGAGAAACCAGGTTTTTCCCTGCCTGAGCAAGCAGATCGTTATCTTGCCATCTCTTGAGACACCAGGAAAGGCATCTCCCCAGTCCCAAAAACCTGGTTTCTGATTGAATCCTTCAACCGGCCAGCGGCAGGTCGCGGGCCATCAGGTCGCGGAAGGTCTCTCTTCTCTGAATGAGCGCGGCTTGTCCGTCCCTGACCAGGATCACCGCCGGGCGAGGAACAAGGTTGTAGTTGCTGGCCAGGGGCAGACAGTACGCCCCGACCATCGGCACGGCCAGCAAATCGCCAGCCGCCAGGCGGGGCAAGGCGATGTCACGGATGAGCACATCGCCCGATTCGCAGAACCTTCCGGCTATTGTGACCGTCTCCTCCGCCGGCAGGTGGGCCTTCCCCGCGACGATGGCCGTGTAGCGAGCGCCGTAGAGGGCCGGGCGGATGTTGTCAGCCATGCCGCCATCCACGGAGACGTAGGTGCGCACCCCAGGGATCTCCTTGCGGGCACCGACGCGATAGAGGGCCACCCCCGCCGGGGCAACGATGGAGCGGCCTGGCTCAATGACCAGCGTGGGCAGAGTCAGCCCGTGGCGGCGACATTCTTCGACTATCCTCTGACTCAAGGCCTGCACGTATCGGTCCGCTGGCGTGGGAGGGTCCGTTTCCTGATGGGGTACCCCCCAGCCCCCGCCGGGGCTCAGCTCACGCAACGCGAAGCCATGGCGCGCGCTCATCGCCACTGCGAAGTCCACCAGGAGGGCGACGGTCTCGGCAAAGGGCTCAACGTCGAAAATCTGGGAGCCGATGTGAGCGTGCAGGCCAATGGGTTCCAGATGGGGGCTGGCCATGGCGCGGACCACAGCGTCCTGAGCGGCTTCCGTCTCCAACGGGAAGCCGAACTTGGAATCGAGCAGCCCGGTTTTGCTATAGGCGTGAGTGTGGACGTCAATACCCGGCGAGAGGCGCAGCCAGACGGGGACACGGATTCGCCGCTCAGCGGCCAACCGCTCCAACGTATCCAGCTCGTGGAAGTTGTCCACCACGATGCGCCCCACGCCCTCATCCAGCGCCATAGCCAGCTCCGCTGGCGCCTTGTTGTTGCCGTGGAAGTGAATCCGCTCGGCGGGGAAACCTGCCTGCCGTGCCACGTAAAGCTCGCCGCCCGACACCACATCGAGGCTCAGATTCTCCTGGGCAAAGAGCTGGGCCAGAGCCAGGTTGAGGTACGCCTTGCTGGCATAAGTCACCTGAGCGGTGGCTGGGTAGTGCTGCGCCAAAGCTTGCCGATATTCTCGGCACCGGGCGCGGAGGGTCGCCTCATCGAAGACGTAGAGAGGCGTGCCGAATTCCTGAACCAGGGACGAAGCACGACATCCCCCCAGCCAAAGCTCCCCTTCCTCATCCAAACGAGAACCCAGTGGAAAGAGCATAAGCCTTTCTGCACCCATTGACTCATTTCTCGTTGCCTCGTCACTCATTTCTGCTCGGATTCAGAAAAAAAGGCAAGCCAGATGGCCTGCCCCTAGCACGCCTCCCACGTGAGTTTTGGGTCTTGAGCTCATTCAACCCGAAACTCCGAACCTGAGGCTTCAAACTGTTTACGTTTCCGCTTTGTATGGATCCAACGCATCCCGCAGACCGTCACCGATAAAGTTGATGGCAATAACGGCGATGAAGATCATCAGCCCAGGAAAGATAGCCGTCCAGGGAGCACGAGTCATCTGGTCCTGGGCATTCTTGAGCATGTTGCCCCAGGTGGGTGTGGGCGGCTGCACGCCGAAGCCCAGGTAGCTGAGGCCAGACTCAGTGATGATGGAAGTGGCTACGCGGAAGGTCGCGGCCACGATGATGGGGCTCATGGCATTGGGCAGCAGGTGGCGAACCATGATGCGCAAGTTGGATACACCAGAGCTACGAGCCGCCTCGATGAATTCCTTCTCCTTGAGCGAGAGGAACGAAGCTCGAACCAGCCGGGCCACCCTCATCCAGGCCAGCACTGCGATGACCAACACGATGGAGAAGACACTGGCAAAGGCCGTACCCCGCAGCGCTTCGATAGGAATGTCCCGCAGTGCAAGAGAGAGAATGATCAGGATAAAAAGCTGGGGAAGGCCAACATCATGTCGGTGAAGCGCATCAAGCCATAGTCCACCCAGCCGCCGTAGAAACCGGCCACGCCGCCGC
>CAZQDO010000523.1:0-3891 GCA_964592085.1 uncultured Anaerolineae bacterium
GCCTTGACGGGGAAGTAGGGGTTGGCGTCGGTCGCGTCGGCGGCGGGGTCGGTGGAGGCGATCCCCGGCGGGTCGATGTCGCCGCTGGCTTGGACCAGGTCCGACTGATAGCGGGGCGTGATCTGGTAGCCGCTGTCGTAGGGCGCGGAGGAATCGTACTGCCCACCCAAGCCGGTCACCTCCAGCAGGTCATCGTTGTTGATGCCAGACAGATCAATGCCGGTGTCAACATCGATGTAGATTTCTGCGGTGCCGCTGGCGTCGCTCAGGTCGAAGCCGCCGGCCCACTTGCCGGATACGGTGCCGGTGACGATCACCAGCAGCCCTTCGGTCGCCTCGCTGATGTTGCCGGCAAGCTGGATCTTGGGAGCGATGAGGCTGTCGAGCGCGTCGGTGACGATGTCCGAGGGGATGAGCTCCATCTTGCCGTTGTAGAAGTCAATCTCACCGGTAACAGAAACGATGTCGCCGATAGAGAGGGTGCCGGGGGGAAGCGACAGTCCTGCATACTGGAAGACGTCAATCCCGGCTGTGCCATCCTGGACGTAGAACTCGCGGTTTTTCTCTGGTGTCTCAAAGGTGCCGGGCACACAGGTCACTGCGCCCTGTACGGTGACGATGTCGCCGTCGTTGCTCTGGCGAGCCAGGGCGATGGGCAACACCTCTCCTTTGGCGATGTCGTACTGATAGCGCGGAAGCACCTGATAGCCACTGTCATAAGGTGAGCTAGAGTCGTATTGCGAACCGACCCCCACCAGTGTCAGCAGGTCTCCGTTGTTGATCCAGGTCAGGTCAATCCCGGTGTCGGAGTCACGATAGATAGTGGCGGCTCCACTGCCATCATCCAGGGTGAAGTTGTTGTCTCCCCCACCAGTGTAACCGTCTACCGTGCCGGTAATGACCACCAGCCAGCCTTCGCTGGTCTCAGTGATGCTCCCTGTGTCGGTCACCATCGGCGCTGGCGGCACGCCGCGGTCCACCAGCACCACGTCGCTGGTGGCAGCGGGCATGATCTCTTTCTTGCCGTTGTACTCGCCGATCTCGCCGCTGACCTCGACGATGTCGCCGAGTTGGAGGCCCTCGGGGATGGCTCCATACACGTCAATACCCGCTGTGGCATCCTGAATCCACATTTCGTCGTTGCGGAAGCGGCCAATGGGGGCCGAGATGGCACCCTGCACCGTCACGCCAGTGGTGCCGTTGGGCAGCGCCCGGGCCTGGGCGATGGTGTGAGTGGGAGCCACAACAAGCGAGGCTCCCATACCGGCTGGCGTCATCACCTGCACCGCTACCAGCAGTGCGACTAGCGGAATTGCTAAAACCCGTCGTTTCCTCATTTATCCTTTTTCCTTTCTTACTTTTGTTTACGGTCTGCGCCACTTGTCATGGCGCGTGACCGGATTGTACACGGATTTTACCTCTATAAAACTACGCGCAGAATTAGCGGCAAACACCTCCTTTCCTACCTGCTCAACCCTACCACCAGCATGTCCAGGGCTAACACCTCGTCCATCTGGCCCGTCTTGATGGCCACGTCGGTATCCAGCAGCTTCCGATAAATGGCCTCCAACTGCTCCATAGAGAAGTTCATCGCCTGACGCATTGTTTTCTTGACCACGAAGGGATGCAGCTTCAGCCTGGCAGCCATTTCCTGTTGGCTCAGCCCTTGTCCGCTCAGTTCTTTGACCTGGATCATGATTCTGAACTGGCGGACGATCATGCCCAGCAACCTCAGAGGATGCTCGCCTTCGTTCAGCAATCGGTGCAGCAGCCTGGCCGCCCGCTGGCCATCGCGCCGGCCCAAAGCATCCACCATCTCGAAAACACTGGCTTCCTGAACGTAGCTGACCAGCAAGCGAACGTCGTCCTCGGTGATGGGACGCTCCTGGTTGACATAGACGATGAGCTTTTCGATCTCCTGATCCAGCAGTCGCAGATCGTTGCCCACAAAGGCGGCCAGGGTTTCGACGGCTGTGGGGTGGATCTGCCCACCTTTCTTCTTCACTCGTTGCTCGATCCAACGGTTCAGCTCTCCCCCCTTCTGGTGAGGAGGCGTGAGCTCTTTGACGTGCCCGCGCTTATCGGCCAGGGCCAGGCGGTGAACGGGATTGTTCTTACCGATGGATTTGTTCTCGACGAAGACCAGGCGCGTGGTCTCAGGCAGGCTCTTCAGGTATTGGGTCAACTTCTCCAGGTATTCCTTCTGCCAGGCAGGTAGCGTCTCCTTCTTCCCTCTGGACTCGAGGCGGGTGAGCAGCCCTTCCACGATGACCAGCCGTCGTTCGGCCATAAAGGGGACAGAATCACAAGCATGTTGAAGCTCGTTGAAAGTGACCTTACGGCCATCGAAGACGGTCGTGTTCAGCTCGACCAGTCCAGGGTCGCCCATCTTTTTCTTGAAGTCAGCCAGGGTCTCGGAGCGAGAGAACTCGTCCTCGCCGTGGAATAGATAGAACATAGCTTCTCCCGTGTCAGGGATCAGGTACTAGGAAATCAGGGAATCAGTGACTAGGGAACCAGGGAGCCTGATTTCCTGATCCCTGATTCCCTGGTCCCTGGGTCATTGTCATTTCTTAGACCTGTAGGCTCTTGATGGAGGTATACGTGGTGGACGAGGATCTGGCCCCTCCGCTGGCGCGTGATCCCCCCGACGGTTACTCCCCCCACCTCTGGTAAAGTGGTGATGTGCCTCTGCACAGCCAGGCCCAGGGGTTGAGCCGCCATCACTGCGAGGGTGGTAGCCAGGATGATCTGGGGGAGCCTGGCCAGGCGCGACTTTGAGCGCCCCGACCCTTCGACAGGCTCAGGGCACCGCATAGCCACGAAGGAAGAGAGCCCAGCCAGCACGCCAGCAGTGGCCAGATTGGTGCCGCAGCGGGGATGAACAGCCAGGGAGTGCTCACCTCTCCCCAGGCGGGCAAGGGCCTCGGAGACAGCGGCGGCCACCTCCTCTGTCCTCACCTCTCCAAACAGATAGAAGCCGTGGGTCGTGGTACGCCCCATCAAATACCGTCGAGGGTTGTGCTCAGTCAGAATGTGGATGGTGGCGTGTTCCAGGGCGTGATTGCGACGGATTCTGGCGATGAGGGGTATTTCTAAAATGCTCATTGAGTTCTCCTCAGGATGGATATTGGGTATTGGATATTGGCTTCCAATGCCCCATATCTAATTTCTAATCTCTAATTTCAAGAGCTGGCCTTGCCACGATAATCAGCCGGTGGGTGTTGGAGGTGTAGGGCCAGCAGGTGACCAGGGTGAGACGCTCATCGTCGGTGGAGGCGATCCACTGGGCATTGGCACGGCGCACCGCTTCAGGCTTGCCCTTTTCCTCAAAAAGGTGCTTCTCCATTACGACGTAGCGATAGGCCGTGTCTCCCACGTAGAGGAACACCTCGTCGCCGGTCTCCAGGTCAATCAAGTATCGAAAGACCTTGCCCTTGATGTTGTGATGTCCGGAGAGGACAGTGTTGCCGACCTGACCTGGGTAGGCGGATCCCTGGTGCCAGCCCGCAGCCTGGTCGGCAGCATCCCAGACGGCGCCCTCGTCCGTGACCGTCCACCCCACGGGAACGACCGGAGCATCCAGACCGATGGCGGGGATCACAATACGATCGGGTGGGGCATTGGCGGGAAGCGGGCCAGGAGGGGTAGGAGTGAAGGTGGGCAATGGGATGGCCATGGGCGTCAAGGCTTGTACTGAGCTCTGCCGAAGTATCGGTGATACGGCGACTGGAGTTGACGAAACCGCAGCCATCGGCGTTAGAGGCATAGCGGTTAGAGTAGGAGTAGCTGTGGGAGGCAAAGGGGTGGAAGCCGGAGAAATGGGCGTGGCCGAAGGGGTGGAGGTTGTCACACCCTCCCCTCCTTCCCTCCCCTCATAAGGGGGGGATG
>CAZQDO010000524.1:0-3886 GCA_964592085.1 uncultured Anaerolineae bacterium
TCAAAGACCCGGCCATCTTCATCCTGGACGAAGCCACCGCCAGCGTGGACCCGTTTACCGAGACCCAGATTCAAGAGGGCCTGGAGACCATCATGCGCGACCGCACCGCCATTGTCATCGCCCACCGCCTGTCCACCGTCAAGAACGCCGACCGCATCATCGTCATGGACCACGGCCGCATCATCGAAGAGGGCACCCACGACGCACTGATGGCCCAGGGCGGCCATTACGCCGAGCTGTACAACACCTATTTCCGGCATCAGTCTTTGGAGTACATCGAGAGCTTTGTCGGTTGATCTGTGACTTGCGGAGTGGAAAAGCCACCTGCGTGAACAGCACGGCGGCCTCTTCGTTGTTGCCAGAGCAGGCGAAATGTGGTATAGTATGCTGGCTGCCGAATGAGAAAACGCATCACAGACGGAGGTTTTGCGATGAGAAACAAGCCAGTGCAGTTCCACTGATGATTGTTTGAATGAAGCCTTTCGAAGCTCGGCCTGGAGACAAGCCCAAGGGCCTTTTGGGGGCTGGGAACAGCCAGTTTTGCCTGCCGGGATGGCCATTCCAGACCGAGGTTACTCAAAGGATCATCCGTGGATATGCACTAGAATCTGGAAGCGAGTATCTTGGGGTTGATTTTCCCACCCCGGCTTCGAAAGCCCATCTGGGGTTTTCGAAGCAAATCGAGTTCACTAACCACAATGTGTGCATCAACCCCACGAGCAAACCACTGTATTTTGTGGTGGATTGCATTGCCCATTGGGTTGATGAATGCTCCGACAAAATCAACCCCACACGGTAATCACAACATGTGGTGGTCAAATCCTGCCGGGCTACAACATGCAGGAGTCGAAGCTGACCTGGATTTGCTTCGAAAACCCATCTGTGTTCTCAATTGCGGCGGGGGGCGTTCGGTGCTATAATCTTGGATGGGAAAACTCACTGGAGTGCGGACGCAAGCCCGCAGGCTCGCGCCTGCACTCCGACTCCAGATTTTCTTCAAGTATGGAGTGCGGAACTTGTTCCGCCGCTAGCCCGAATAAGTTCGGGATTCCTACCTGGCGATCATCGAAAGGGGGGCAGAGAATGAGCCTGCAAATCGGGATCGTGGGGCTGCCCAACGTGGGCAAGTCAACGCTCTTTAACGCCTTGACCAGGGCCAACGCCGCCGTGGCCAGCTACCCCTTCACCACCATTGACCGCAACGTGGGTGTGGCCGAGGTGCCTGATCAACGGCTGTGGGACATCGCTGCTATGGTGAATCCAGAGCGCGTCGTCCCCACCACCATTGAGTTTGTGGACATCGCCGGGCTGGTGAAGGGCGCCAGCCAGGGCGAGGGCCTGGGTAACCAATTCCTGGGACACATCCGCAACGTGGACGCCATAGGCATGGTGGTGCGTTGCTTCCGCGATACCCAGGTGCCCCACGTCATGGCTGAGATCAATCCTCGCGACGATATCGAGGTTGTAGACCTGGAGCTACTCCTGGCTGACCTGGCCACTGTCGAGCGGCGGCTGGAAAAGACCCGCTCGGCAGCGAAGGCACGACCCAAGGATTACGCCGCCGAGCTGGATTTTCTGGAGAAACTACACCATCGCCTCGAGGCAGGAGAAAAGGCGGCTAACCTGACGATGACGGACAAAGAGGCGGGTATACTGAGCGAGCTAAACCTCTTGACCGCCAAGCCTCGGCTCTACGTGGCCAACGTGGAGGAGGAGGACTTACCCGAGGGCGGCGAATTGGTGGCGGCAGTGGCTGAGGTGGCAACTGCCGAAGGGGCGGAGGTGGTCTCTATTTGCGCCCAACTGGAGATGGAGCTGGCTGATTGGCCTCCTGAGGAAGCAGCGGCCTATCGTGCCGAGACTGGCTCAGGGGATCCGGGGTTGCAAAAGCTGGTCGAGGCTGGCTATCGCTTGCTGAACTTGATCACCTTCTTCACCACCACCGGCGGAAAAGAGGTGCGAGCCTGGACGCTTCTAAGGGGGACTTTGGCACCCCAGGCTGCGGGCAAGGTCCACACCGACATGGAGCGGGGCTTCATCCGCGCCGAGGTCGTTTCCTACGATGATTTAATGGCTGGCGGCTCCTTCGCTGCCGCTAAGCAGAGGGGACTCTTGCGTTTAGAGGGCAAGGAGTACGTCGTGCAAGATGGCGACGTCATCCACTTCAGATTTAGCATTTAGTGAGAGCGTTGCAGGCTGGGGACTGATTCTGCTCGTGGTAGGTGCTGGCAAGCTTTGCACTATCTGGTCGGAGTGGCGTCGAGGGTTGGCATAATTGCTAGCGAGACTCAAGCCTCTTCACCACATCATAGCATTGGCTTTGGACTCTCATCACCTCCGACCATGAAACAGGGTTCCCCTGCCTCTCTCAAACGTTCGTATGGTGGCGGATGCAGGACCTGTATACTTCTCATTGCCGCATACGGGGCATTTCCAGTGCATATCATCTTCTGAATGCATTATTTCTGGAGGAAAATGATTCCTGCAGAGTTCATATTTCAACCCGTGTGCCACCTGAGACTCTGCGAGCTTCAACTCTCTCTCGGTCCGTGTCAGTACTTCGTCAATCTCGTCTTTCTTTGGGCCGGCAGGCAACAGGTCTTTGGCCTGTTTAAAAAGACCAAGTACCATACCCATAGCACTCAAGCCTTGCTTTATTGACTCAACATCAACAGTCATCATGGCCTCCTTGATTTCCGCCGCTACAGTGAAGTCATCGGCAATATCGCTCTGTACACATTGTACCACACACCATAGGCTTTGTCAATACGTTTGGGCCGCCAAAAAGCCACCTGTGCGGTTGACACAGGTGGCTTTCTCATCGTTCGTCTGTCTACTTGCCCTTTCTCAACCTCCTGAGTATAATCCGTGCTGTGATGGTGAGTTGCAAACCTCGCTGCTCACAATACGCCCTGACTTCCTCAATCCACTCATCGGGCGGCAGGGCCGTATTCGGCACCCATTGGTCCGACCAGAAAACCTGCTCCCCGCTTGCCAGTTGATCCAACTGACCTTTCAGAGCCTCAAGCCCCAGCACGCGCACCTCTGTCGCCGCGATTTCATCGAAAGTCTTGATGCGATTCGTGCCAACAACCAGAGCGAAGTACCAGTCTTCCCCCACTTGCCAACTGTACAGCTCATACCCCTTCATGGACCGAGCAGGGATCGTTTCAGAAGGTCGAAAGTGGATGGCTCCCTGGGAAGTGCCGAGCCATAAGGAGCCATCGGACGCGAAAGCCATGGCGTTGATCGTACCAGGTCCGTGATCCAGCCAAATACTCTGCCACGCATCCCTATCGAAATAGGCAAGGCCCTTGTCAGTGATGGCCCACAGCACGCCATTCGGTGCTACGACAAGATCGAAGATCCGGTCCGATACCGGATAGAACGTCCAGGATTGGCTATCGGTCCAGGATTGGCCGTCAAAGCAGGCCACCCCGCGCTCTGGCGCAACACCCCACACCCGACCGTCAGAGGTCACAGCCTCCACCCTGAACGCGCCTGGGAACGCATCGGCGACCTGGTAGGTTGTCCAGCTTTCCCCATCAAAGCGGGCCACGTAGTCTGAGCCCTGCAGCCCCTCCCAACCATTCACCCAGATGGCACCATCTGGAGCCGCCGCCAGGGAATGAACCTTCTTGTCGTAACTTGTCCGTGATGAACCGTCGAACCGTTCCAGGCTGAAGCCAGTCGTGACCCAGGCAATGCCTTCCGTCGTGAAAACGATGTCGAGGACGTTGCCGAACAGGTCGTCGCAGGTGGCCAGGGTCTGCCATACCTGACCACCTCCCGCAGCCCCAGATGGGTTTTCCAGGCGAGCCACGCCACAGCCGGCCCCGGCCCACAGTGCCCCGTCGGGTGCGACGGCCAGCACGCGAACGTTGTC
>CAZQDO010000525.1:0-3882 GCA_964592085.1 uncultured Anaerolineae bacterium
TTTCTTGCCTGGATAAGGCCAGCAAATCGTATCAAACTGGTTGAAATCGTGACTCAAGAGAGTCAGTGTTAGCGCGGCTTTCCTTAACTTGACGGTGTTCACATAAACTGTGATGAACCTGCCTCCGGAGAGTCAGGGGGTGCCACCTTGTGTAGCATCTCGCCTTGCTCCCCGCTTAGCTCAGGAACTTCGTCAGGGAACTTCACCCAGAAGAACTCGAATTCGATCGGCGCCGGGCTCCCGTCGGACGGGTCGTTCTCGAAGTGGCGCCAGGTGGTGGGCGTCTCCTCCCGACACTCGATATGGAAGAAATGCCGCCGATGTACCTCTGCTATGCCGTACTGAGATAGATCGTGCTCGCGCACGCCGAGAAATGAGCGTATCTCTAGCTCGTGCAAGCCCGTCTCTTCTCGCGCTTCTCGGAGCACGGCATCGCCTGGGAGCTCGCCCGGCTTGATGGTCCCGGCGGGCACCTGGATTCCGGCCTCAGGAAACAGCGGGTGGCTGAAGACCAGGAGTTTGTCTTTTTGCGTGATGTAGGCAACGACTTTATCCGTCATAGACAACCTCTGAAGGCTCTTTCACAGAACGGATCTTGAACTTTCAGGTGGCATCCGCCAGGGGCTTCGCTGCGCTCAAGCCCCAGGCTCAGTCAACGAAGCCCCGCTGGGGCTGGATTTGGCAGGCCGATAGGCCTTCGTATACTAAGCCCGATGGCTTCAGCCTCGGGCGGGGTGGCACTCGCCAGGGGCTCCGCTGCGCTCAAGCCCCTGGCTCAGTCAACGAAGCCCCGTTGGGGCTGGATTTGGCAGGCCGATAGGCCTTTGTATACTGAGCCCGACGGCTTCAGCCTCGGGCGGGGTGGCATCCGCCAGGGGCTCCGCTGTGCTCAAGCCCCAGGCTCAGTCAACGAAGCCCCGTTGGGGCTGGATTTGGCAGGCCGATAGGCCTTTGTATACTGAGCCCGACGGCTTCAGCCTCGGGCGGGGTGGCATCCGCCAGGGGCTCCGCTGTGCTCAAGCCCCAGGCTCAGTCAACGAAGCCCCGTTGGGGCTGGATTTGATAGGCCGATAGGCCTTCGTATATTGAGCCTGATGGCTTCGGCCTCGGGCGGGGTGGCATCCGCCAGGGGCTTCGCTGCGCTCAAGCCCCAGGCTCAGTCAACGAAGCCCCGTTGGGGCTGGATTTGATAGGCCGATAGGCCTTCGTATATTGAGCCTGATGGCTTCGGCCTCGGGCGGGGTGGCATCCGCCAGGGGCTTCGCTGCGCTCAAGCCCCAGGCTCAGTCAACGAAGCCCCGCTGGGGCTGGATTTGGCAGGCCGATAGACCTTCGTATACTGAGCCCGACGGCGCCTGTCCTGAGCCAGTCGAAGGATCAGACTCGGGCGGGCGTTAAGGCTTGATGGCCCGCGTAGCGATGAAAGTGTGCATGTAGTTCGCTACGATGTCGCCTTCCTCCTCACCGTAGGAGTCCTCGTAAAAGCCGGTAATCACAAAGCCCACGTCGAGCTGCCCGCCGATCTGGTCCTCCAGAGTGTGACTGAACTCAAGAGGAAATCCATCATCCATGCGTCGCTGCCGTTCCTCTTCGGTCAGGCTGATCAGGTCGGAGTAGGGGAGGGCATACTTGACCTGGAGAATGCCGGTACGGTCAGCGAGGTCGTAATCGAAGAGATGAATGGCTGGATTGTCGAAACCGGCCAGCAGCACACCGCCGTGCCGCAGCACCCGAAACGCTTCCGCCCATACGGGCCGGACATCGGGGACAAATACGTTGGAGACGGGGTGCACGATGAGGTCAAAGCTCTGCTCGGGGAACGCCGAGAGGTCGGCCATGTCGCCCTCGACGGTGGTGATGGCGAGGGAGTCCCTCTCGGCCACAAAACGGTCCTGCTCCAACTGCCTGGGCGAGTTGTCGAGAACGGTCACCTTCGCGCCCGCCGCAGCCAGAATCGGCCCTTGCTGCCCTCCGCCCGAGGCGAGGCAAAGGACGTCGAGACCATCCAAATCGGGGGACCACTCCCTGGGCACCGGTTTCAATGGCGTCAAGAGAATCTCCCACTGACCTTGCCTGGCGGCAGCGATGGCCTCTTTGCTGACCGGAACCGTCCATTGATTCCCACGCTCAACTTCCTTGTCCCAGGCCATGCGATTGTACTGTCGAATGTCCACTCACCTTCTCCTTGACAGCCGCATCCGCGCCACGAGGACCGGCGGAATCTCGCTGAAGTTCGGCCCCCAGGAGAGGTAGTCTCTGCTGAGTGGATAATCCGGCGGAAAGGCCCGCTCTTCGAGACCATCCAGCACGAACCCGGCATCGAATCCGGCACCGAGCAGCACTTGCAATGGTCGGTGGAAGATGAGCTGCGGCTTTGGCTGATCCCGCATGGCAAGGGCGTGGGCCACGGTCGGGGTGATGTAGTCGTATATCTTCACCGAGTAGATGGTGACGAGGTCGCCCTCTCGATCCTCCTCCTCGGCGACCAGAGCGATGTGTGGGCTGTTGAAGCAGGGATGGAGCACCGAGAAGACGAATCGCCCGCCAGGACGAAGCAGCCGGGCCAGCGCGTGCATCAGCGGCTCGATCTCCGCCATGTCGAAGAGGGCCATGTTGCAGAGGGCGGCGTCGAACCGGCCCTCGCCCAGGGCCAGCAGCGCGGCTTCGTCGGTGGCGTCCAGCACCAGGTACTCGATGCGGTCAGCGTGCTCTGCCGTGCGCTCCAGAGCGTGGGCGATCATCGCTTCGGCGAAGTCGAAAGCCAC
This sequence comes from uncultured Anaerolineae bacterium, assembly GCA_964592085.1. Lineage (GTDB taxonomy): Bacteria > Chloroflexota > Anaerolineae > VGOG01 > VGOG01 > CAZQDO01. The sequence continues at coordinate 2,766 of CAZQDO010000525.1, forward strand.
CACCTCGGCGCCCAGGGCCGCCAGGCGTCGAGAGGTCAGGCCGTTGCCGCAGGCGATGTCCAGCACCCGCTCACCTGGCCGCAGCTCCAGTAGCCGCTCCGTAGCGGGCCAGATCAGCGCCTTCACGAAATCGTTGCCCTCGCCCATGCGCTCGTCCCAGAAGGCCGCGTTCTGGTTCCACGCCTCTCGGGTCTCTTCATTTGCTCGCTGTAGGTCTTCGGTTGTCATAATCCTCCTGGTTCTTCTGTTCCTCGATGCGCCCAAAGACCTGGAGTGCGACCAGGGTGTTGAGCGTCAAGTGGCCACGCCACTCAAGTTTGGCCTGGTCCCATACGTCCGGGTAGAAGTCACCCCAGGTCCAAACCGGATCCCACGTCCCTTCAGGGGTTTGATGGCCAATCTGGTAGTCCAGGTGAGCCTGCAAATCATCCCACAGGAGATCCGCAACGATGGACTGTGGTGATGACACCAGCTTGAGCGGTGAGATGCAGTAGGTGTCCCATTTCTGCGGGTCACGGCTGACGACGGCCGGGGTTACAGCGCGAATCCGTGTTCTCAGACGATGCCTGAAGTGTTGCGGCAGCTCCTCTGTTTCTGCCAGACTCAAGGCATATCTGAGGTCATCCCCGCCTCCGGTCCCCAGCGCCTCAATGACTTCAATGTCCGTAACCGTGCGCTCGGTCACGTCGTTGAGCCAGTCGGCTGGCACGAGGGATGCGAAATGGTGGAGCAAGCCCACGATCTCCGCCCGTGGAATGATCAGAAAGTCATCGAAAGTGCGAGCCAGGCTACCGCCTTCGTCGTGCCACCATCCGGCATGGGGAAAGGCATTGGTGTCGTGTGGCGCAACCCGCCAGACTTTGGCCTGACAATCAAACGTCGCCAGCAGATACGATACCGCTCTGCGGACCATCGGATGGTCTGCGGAGCACCCAAGCTTTTTGAGCGCGCGCAGGCCAATTCCAGTCGCCAGGGCCGACGAGCTTGGCGTGCGTAGGTCCGGTTCAAGCGCTCGTCCGAACCCGCCGTCCTCGTTTTGGAAGTGTGTCAGTTCGGCAATCACGCTCTCAGCAGGGGCCGTCTCAAACAGGTGCTCGAATGTCGCACGGTCCAGCGG
>CAZQDO010000526.1:0-3880 GCA_964592085.1 uncultured Anaerolineae bacterium
GGATGAACCACTGGGTGCGCGTGTAGGACTCGTCAATGCCCCGCCTGCCGTGGGCTACCAGCCGTGTGTCGGGCGTCTCCACCACATTGCCCCACGACTGGCTGCCCACCCACACGACGTCATTCTCGTCAGTGTAAACAGCCGTCACGTCCACCCGATACTCGCCGGGGGCGTCGAAGACGAATTGCGAACCGTCGCCTGGGTGGAAGTAGCCGAACTCATTGGCGCGCCCAGTGATAGTCTGCTCCAGAACGTCGTTGGGGTCGGAGTTGCGATACAGGTGCAACTGGACAGTCACGTCGGCGGGGACGCGCGGTGAGAGGCTCAGGGTGGGGGCCAATGAATCCCCGACCTCGAAGGGCGTGCCAGCTATGGCGCCAGCATGGATGTGGATCTCTCGACCGACCATCACCTGGTAGGTGCCGCCGCCAGTGTAGGTGTTGCCCCAGATGTCCTCAATGGTCCCGGACATGGTGACGACGTGCAGACCGTATTGATCGAACTGGTAGTCGAACTGGCCGGTGTGGGTGGTCAGTTGGTAGATGTCGCCTACGCTGCCGGAGCAGCCCTCGTAGTGATCTCCGTTCAGCATCACCGGCGTGCGACTGGTGGACTGGGCGAAGGGCGCTGTCCCCAGGTCATCCTCCGAGCCATCGGGCTTCTGGACGGTGACGTGGAGCTGGCCCGACGGGAAGGCGAAGGGGATAAGGGGATCGTAGGGCAGAGAGTGATCGCTCACCGAGGCCAGGGGCATGAAAGGCTCTAACTGGTAAGTGAAGGGCACGTCGGAGCGCGCGTCGGAAAGGGGGACGAAGAATGCGCCTTCCTGGTAGATCCTGCGATTGGCCAACTGGGGGGCGGCCGAGTCATCAATGGGCAGAGTGCCACGGGTGGCGTTGGAGTAAGTGTCGGCCAGAAGCACCCAGGGTAGATGCGGCGTGGCTGCCTCGCCCACCTTGACCAGCGGCCCAAAGACCAGGTTTCTGGCCCGGTTGGAGGTGAGGATGCTGGCTACGGTCTCCTCCATGCCTCCGGGGATGCTACCAAATGAGAGTTCGAGAGTGGGATCATACCAGCCAGCCGGGAAGTCGTCTGGCAGATACAGGGTGACCTCGAAGTCGGCCTCGATGGTGTGTTCGTCCACCATCCGTTTGTTGGTCATCTCGAAGTAGCTGGCCCAGCGGTTGTACCAGCTCGCGTAGCGCTCCACGGGGAATCCGGTGGGGGTCATTAGCGTAGAGTAGAACTGGTTGTTGGTGCCGTAGGCACGCCCGTCGGCGTCGAAGAACGGGCGCGGCTCGAAGCTGCCTCCCAGGTAGACGGTGTCGGGGTCGAAATCGGTGGGAAGACCGGTGGAGGTCACGCGCAGGGTGCCCGATGCAGTGAGGGCATCATCCGGCTGCAGCCCCTCCGAAGGCGGCTCACCACCGCGATTCAGGTACACTTGCAGCCCGCCGGCCAGGCTGCCGGCCACCAGGTCTGGCCAGCCGTCGTCGTTCAGATCGCCCACAGCCGGGGTCGCGTAGTCGTCGGGCCAGGCCGCGCCGTAGGCCTGCGTCAGGAGGGTGAAGCTACCACCGTCGTTTTCGTAGGCCCATATCCGACCATCCTTAATACCAACGAGCAGGTCTGGGTCCAGGTCGCCGTCCAGGTCGGTCAGGAGGGGGGCGCTGTAGTACCCCACGTCAATGCTCCCGAAGTAATAATCCGGAGGCGCCCAGGAGGGGCTGCTGGGCGTGCCTGTGTTCTCGTAGAAGCGAAGACGACCGTATTTCTCACCGATCAGCAGGTCGTAGTCGTCGTCGCCGTCCACATCGCCAAAGGTCGGTTTGGCGTGGCTGCCCACGTCGAAGCCCTGATAGCCTATGTCGGTCAGCACCCAGTTGGGATTCGTTGGTGAGCCGAGGTTGGTGAGGAAGTCCACCGTGCCGTCGTCCTCACCGACGAAGAGGTCCAAATCGCCGTCATCGTCAATGTCCACCAGCGTAGGGGCGGGGTGGTACAGGTCATTGGGGTTGACGGCGGTCACCAGGCCCGCGTCTGTCCAGTGTCCACCGTCCCACTCTCCGCCCTCGTTGCGCAGCATGTGCACCCGCTTGTGATAATCGCCCACCAACAGGTCCAGATCGCCGTCGCCGTCCCAGTCGGCCAGGACGGGGGTCGAGTAGCCGCCCAGGTCCAGTGGACAGGTGTCGTCGGCGGTGCGCGCCCAGACGGGGGCGGTGGGGGTGCCCAGGTTGGTGTAGGTGCGGATGGGGCCATAGGCCCAACCCAGGAGCATGTCCAGGTCGTCGTCCTCGTCCAGGTCGGCGAAGGCGGGGGACAGGTCGCTGCTAGGCTCGTAGATGTTGGCGTATTGGTGGGTGACCAGGGTCCAGGAAGGCGCGGCCGGAGTGCCATCGTTGCGCCAGTGGCTAATCGCGTAGTTGGCACCAACGAAGAAGTCCAGGTCGCCATCGTCATCTATGTCGGCCAGGGCCGGCAGGGCCGAGCCGCTCACGCTGGTTCCCAGGTAGTCGTCGGTGACGAACATCCAGATGGCCTCTTCGCGGGTGCCGATGTTGCGGTAAAAGACCACGTACCCGTCGCTGTTGCCGATGAAGAGATCGTAATCGCCGTCGGCGTCAATGTCGGCGAAGGCCGGCGCGGCGTAGCTGCCCACGTCAATCCCTTCATACTCATCGGTCACGAAGCGCCAGGCCGGGGTGGTCGGCGTGCCGATGTTGCGGAAAAAGGTAATCTCCCCACCGCCGGTGCCGGCCAGCAGGTCCTGGTCGCCATCGTAGTCAATGTCCACGAAGGCCGGCGCCACCCGCCAACTGATGTCCATGTTCTCCCAGCGGTCGGTCACGAAAGTCCACTGGGGCAGGTCAACCGTGGTGAGACTTCCGAAGTTTGCCAAACTTCGGAAGTCTCTGGCCATCAATCCATCATTGCGATAGTGGACGATGTAGCCATCGGTATCGCCGACGTAGAGGTCCAGGTCGCCATTGCCATCCAGGTCTGCCAGGACGGGCTTGGGCCGGTGAATCCCGCCGACGTACAGGCCGGTCTCCAGCGTGCCATTCAGGGTACCACTGACGACGCGCTTCAGGATGTCCGCCGTCGAGATCTCGCCCGTCACTTCCCACATAACCACACCGTTGTACGGGTTGATGATGCCGGAACCAATCAAGGGCCAGGAAGCCCCCGACTTGCCTAGACTTCTTTCCCTGGGGGAACGTGGGGGAACTTGGAGGAACTCGGAGGAACTCATAGCCCCCATTGGCACTTGCAACGTCGTAGAGGCCAGCGGATCGAGGTTCGAGGCACTGATGGGACCAACGTCCTCTTCGTAGGGATCGGCGTGCTGAAGGAAGTAGTTGTAGTATCGGTGAGAGGGATCTTGCTTGACGATGATGGTTGAGCCCGGTGGGCCATAGGCCGTGGCGGAGAAGCTGCCGTCCTCGCCAGCCACGGTGCTGGTCCAGCGGCCAGAGGTCATGTGGGCGATGACGAGGGCGGCGAAGGAAGCGGCAGCGCCCGGCGCGCCGGTCACGCTCAGGTAGCCTGCGTCGTCGGGTGTGCCCAGACTGATGAGGCTGGCGTTGGGCGGCTCGGTGCCGGGCAGCGACTCGGGGGCCACGTTGAGAATGAGGTCGTACTCCTCCACGTCGCCGGAGCGCCGGCCACCCGTGAGCCGGGTGGGGTAGTACGGACGGGGCGGGTAGCGCACCAGGATGCTGTAAACATCTGGCGGGTAGACAATCTCGAAGGTGCCATCGCGCCAGTGGGTCCAGAAGGAGTAGCTCACGTTCTCCGGCGGTGGATTGGTGAGGGCGATGATGTCCGCGCCCCACGGCAGGTAGACGCTATCCCCCGTGGGCCCTTGAACCTCGCC
>CAZQDO010000527.1:0-3865 GCA_964592085.1 uncultured Anaerolineae bacterium
CTATGGAGAGGTAGCTCGCTGGAGCCTGCCAGTGCTCCGTGATCGCACCAGGTAGGCAGCAACGCCCACGAGGGGCACCAGAGAGCCCACCGTCGCCCCCGCGATGAGCGCCCAGCGGCGACGCTCTGGTGGCAGCGCCACCTGGAGCTTCGCCCTGCATCGCATTGTCGCCAACAAGTCACCTCCCAGGCGTGCTCTGAAGGCGCGCTTGGGACGCACCGCCGGGTACAATCGCCGGATCTCTCCTGCCAGCTTCGCGTCGGAGCGATCAGCTTGCTCACCCATTGCTGCTTCTAACCTGCCTCTATCACCTATTCTCTCAGTCATCGCACACTACATCCATTGACACCCTGGCGCGATCGACGAGGGCCGAGGGTCTCGGGAATCATCACACCTGGTAGAAGCACAACCCAATGGCACCAGGGCCAAAGTGCACCGTCAGGGATGCACACAGCTCAGTCAGGTAGGCATCCTTGCAGTTGAACCTCGCCTTTGCCCTGGAGAAGATGTCCTGACCGACTTCCGGCGCCCTGGCATGTATGACTCCCAGGTTGACAGGCACCGTGGTGCCGACCCTCTCCTCCATCATGTCCAGCAACCGGTCCAGGGATTTCTTTCGCGTCCTCACCGTCTCCAGGGTATCGAGAAGCCCATCTTCCAGGCCGACCAGGGGTTTCAGGTTGAGTATCGACCCGAGGGCGGCTGACAGCCCTCCAACCCGTCCGCTCTTCCGCGGATACTCGAGATTCTCCAGCACGATGATAATGTTGACGCGCGACCTGATTTCGTCCAGGCGAGCGACGATCTCCTCCGCCGTCTTCCCGGCGCGAGCCATCCGCGATGCCTCCACGCAGGCCAGGCCCAGAGCGGCTGAACCCGCCAGACTGTCGTGTGGATAGACTTTTACCTCGGCCTTGACCAGCTCCGCTGCGTCGCACGCTGATTGGTAGGTGCCGCTCAACTTGCCCGTCACGTGGGTCGAGATGATGGCGTCGGCACCTTCCTTCGCCAGACGCCGATAGGTCTCTGCGAAAGCGCCCGGTGACGGTTGTGACGTGGTTGGCAGAAGGCCGGTCTCCTCGATCTTCGCATAGAAGAGGTCCCAGTCCATGTTGACCCCTTCCTGGTACGAATCCGTCCCGAACTGGATGTTGATAGGTACGATGGTGATGTCGTGCTCCTTCACCATTTCCGGCAGCAAGTCACACGTTGTGTCAGTCACTATCTTGATCACGATCTCTCCTCCATGCACTCGTCATGGCCTCCGCTGTGCCACGCCATGCCACTAGAACCCTCTCCTCCCCAAGTCCTTCTTGAGGGCCATCAGTGTACGGTGGTACAAAGCCTTGATCGCCCCCTCGCTACGACCCATCACCTTGCCTATCTCTCTATTACTCAACTCGGTGGAGTACTTGAGCAAGAGCAGCTCCTGTCGCTCAGCGGGAAGCTTTGAGATTGCCTCCCTCAGCGCTTCCAGGCGCTCGTGGGACTCCACGAACTCCTCGGCCGCCCCACCATCCTTGCCCATCATGGCCAGAGCATCCAGAGGGATGCCAGTACGCCGCTTTCGATCTCTGTGCCAGTTGGCCACGAGATTGTGAGCGATGCGGTACAGCCACGCTGAAAACGGGAGCCCCCGATAACGATACCGTTCCAGGTTGGCCAGCGCTTTGTAAAAGGTCTTGGCGGTCAGATCCTCTGCATCGTACCGGTTTCCGGTTCGATAGAAGATATACTGGTATATCTTGTCAACATACCTTTCGTAGAGAGCTCCAAAAGCCTCTGGGTCCTCCTTCGCCCTCTCGACCAGTTCCTCTTCAGTGTCGCGCAAGCTGTAGCTCCGTCTGGCCCAGGAGCGTCCTCACAAATAGAACACCCTCTGGCCATAGCAGTTACGAGTCAGAACAGGGGTGGAAGAAGCCCGACATTCACCGCCATCGGGGACAGCAACTAGCGGTTCCCGTCGGGATCGGGCTCTTCGCCCGCGAGTATGGCCCGCTACTGACGTCACTCCTCCAGGTCCCAGTTTCATCTGCCGCCAGGAGCCTGAACTACACGAGCAAGGGCATGCTGGCCGATACAATGTTCACCCGCCGACGGCGTCGCGCCGGGAAACAGGTGACGGCGCCATCTCGGACCCGTCACCTACAGAATCCCCCGGGACCCGAAAACAAGAAGGGATCGCCAGCGCAGGGTCTGCCGAAAGCAGCCCCTGCCCGACCAGTGCCTCTCACACACCCCATCGCCTGTCGCAGGCAGCCCCCGAGACGCCACAGCAAGAGCCCGGCGTGCCAGGAGTGTAGCACATCATGGCAGGCCGGGCAATCGTGCATGCTGATCGTGGCCTTTCTTGGCCGCTCGTGTTATAATGGTCAGACTTGGTCATCACAGGAGGTGTTCCATGGCGGAGGCAAAGCAAGGGAGTGACCGGGTGGTAGTCACCGGACTTGGCGCGATCACCCCCCTGGGCAATGATGTCGACAGTTACTGGGCCGCTGTGGCAGCGGGGGAATCAGGAGTGGACTACATCACCCACTTCGATACCACAGACTGCCCCGCTAAAATCGCTGCGGAGGTGAAGGGATTCGACCCCCTGGACCACATGGACCGCCGCGAGGCCAAGCGGAGTACCCGTTTTATACAGTTCGCCAGTGCTGCCGCCAACATGGCCATCAGGCACGCGCGGCTGGACCTGACCAGGGAAGACCGAACCAGGGTCGGTCTGGAGATAGGCAGTGCAGTGGGGGGCATGGGCACAGTCGAGGAGCAAGCGTGCGTCCTCAAGGAGCGGGGCGCTCGGCGTATCCAGCCAACCGTCCTTCCGGCTGTCCTGCTGAGCATGGCGCCCTGCCAGATGGCGATATCGCTGGGCATCAAGGGTCCCGCATCGTCTCCAGTCGCCGCTTGCGCGACTGGGGTCATTGCCATCGGTGAGGCAATGCGTCGCCTGCGACGCGGTGAAGCCGACGTCATGATCGCTGGCGCCTCAGAGTCGGCGGAGTCGCCGCTGGCCCTCGCCGCCCTGGCACGGCTTGGCGCCTTGTCTCCCAACGACCATGACCCTCAAGGCGCCTGTCGTCCTTTCGACGCCGAGAGGGACGGCTTCGTCATGGCTGAAGGCGCTGCAGTTCTGATCTTGGAAACCCTACGTCACGCTGCGAAGCGGGGCGCTCACATTCTCGCCGAGATCCTCGGCTACGGCTTTACCTGTGACGCCTACCACCTGGCCGCTCCCGAACCCGATGGTAACGGATCGGCACGGGCGATTGCGTTGGCCATCGAGGACAGCGGCCTCAGCGCGGACGACGTGGACCATGTCAGTAGTCACGGGACGGGGACGGTGCTGAACGACGCAGCCGAGACCAAGGCCATCAAAGCGGTCTTGGGCCCGAAAGCCCACTCCACCCCCGTGAACTCCATCAAATCCATGGTGGGGCACCTGCTAGGAGCAGCGGGTGCGATCTCGGCCATCACGGCCGTCAAGACCATCGAGAAGAACCTCATCCCTCCCACCATCAATCTGCACACGCCCGACCCCGAGTGCGATCTGGACTACGTTCCGCTGGCAGCCCGCGTGGCCCGGGTGGACACCGTTCTGGTTAATGCCTTGGGCTTGGGGGGACAGAATGGAGCGCTGATCATCAGAAGATTCGACGAAGCGTTTGCCTGACCACCCCTTCTGTGCTAGACTAGCCATAGAACCGTAGAACGGACGTACGAGGGCACTGTGAGACACACTCTGGCAGCCGCCGTCACTCTGGTTGTCCTGTTTGCTCTGTGCACAGAGGCGCTGGCAGCGGCGCCCCTGCCGCAGGATCAGCTATACGAGATCGCCTCTCCACGTCCCATCGCAGAGGTTCGGGGC
>CAZQDO010000528.1:0-3849 GCA_964592085.1 uncultured Anaerolineae bacterium
CTGCCAGAGACGCCGGTGATCACCACCAGCTTGAAACGCGGCAGCCTCACGTCAATGTTCTTCAGGTTGTGTTCTTTGGCTCCTCGAATGAGGATTTCGTCAGGGTACATTTTTTGGAACAACCTCCAGTAGTTTTGCAGATTTGACAAAAAGACCGACGGGGAGCTGTCAGCGGATTCAGGGACCGGATTGAACGGATTTAGGTCGGATCAGACGGAAGACATCTCGCCGTATGAGTGACTATCCGTTCAATTCGTTCCCGAAATCCGTTGACAGTATTCTCACGTAAAAGGTGCAAAACTACTGAACCTCATAACGAAGCCGTACACGCCCGTCTGCCTGAACCTGGGCGGAAATCAGTTTCAGCCGCGTTGGCCATTCGTCGGGCTTCAGCGCTGGTGAGTCAAACAGTGACGGCGTATCGAAGCCCCCGATGACGGCGGGAAAGAACTCGATGCTGATTTCGTCCACCAGCCCGGCACGCAGGAGCGCACCATTCAGCTTGCCCCCAGCCGTTGACACGACACACGTAACCCCCAACTGCGCCCCCAGTTTATCCAAAACAGCGTGAAAGTCAACTCGCTCTTCCCCTGCCACCAGGTAGGGGATGTTCTCGCGCTGGAGGTAGGCCAGATACTCGCCTGGAGTCTGGTGGGCTACCAGGACCAGCAGATGCCACCCCTCCCATCCCTCAAATTCCTTGTAGAACCATCGGACGCGCCCTCGGCTATCCACCGCCGTGAACCACCCCTGATGTCCCAGACGATGGACGACGTCGTGTGGCAAGAAGTCTTGATACAGTGACTGAGGATCGCCGTCAACAGGCGGGAGAGGCTCAGGCTTCGCGTCGTTCAAAACAAAAGAGCCGCTGCCTTCCAGAAAGACCTGGGGCTTGTAGGTCAGCTTGAGGCGTTCGGTATACCTCGTCGCTTGATCCTGCGACAGCCTGCCATCTCTCGTCCCCGTATAGCAGAAGGACGTCGGGTGCAAGGGTCATTCTCCCATCTACTGAAGCCAATGAATAGACGACTACTCGTGGTCTGTCCATGAACACTTTTCTCCTTTACTCCAGATACTTTGAATCTGTCATCCATCGGATGCGTACCGCGCTGCGGTGGCACGGGCCCGTTCGCCCACCAGGCGGCGCAGTTCCTCCGGCTCCAGCACGACGGCGTGGGGGCCGTAACCCAATGCCACGCGAGCCGGCCACTCCAGGTCTGCGGCGGAGAAGGTGACGATCACCGAACCGTCTGGCTGTTCCTCCACCGTCTCCCAGAAGGCGGGGTTGTCCAGCGCTAGAGGCGCTGCCTCCGGCGCGAAGCGCAGGCGGACCTGCACCTGTGGATGCGCTTCTGGGTCCGCGGCCAGGTACTCTTGGACGTCGAAATCGGGTAGCATTTCAAAGGTCTGGTCGAGCAGCATCAGCTCGACGATGCGGTCCACGCGGAAGGTGCGCACCGCCTCGCGCAGGTGACAGTATCCGATGACGTACCACCAGCCCCAGCGGTGGATTAGCGCGTAGGGATCGAAGTCTCGCTGCAAGGTCTCTGATTGGCCGCGGCTTCGGTAAGTCATGGTGACTCGTCGTCGCTCGCGGGCGGCGCGACGCAGTTTCTCCAGCAGCGGTACCAGCGGTGTGAAGTCGGCGCGGTGCATGCCGGTCGCCAGCAGGGTGCGACGGGCCCAGGAGACCTCGTGTCGCTGTTCGTCGGGGAGCACGTTGACCAGTTTGGCCAACGCGCCTTGCGCAGCGTCGTGGTACATCTGCCCCCAGATCTCTTCCACCAGGCTGGTGCCCAGGTAGACGGCAACCGCCTCATCGGGGGTGAAGACCAACGGAGGCATCTTGTAGCCGCGCACCAGGGAGAAGCCACCGTAGGGGCCGCGCTCGGAGTAGACGGGGATGCCCATGTCGTCCAGGTTGGCGATGTAGCGGTGGATGGTGCGCACTGAGACACCCAGCTCCTCCGCCAGTTCCGTGGCTTTCTGGTTGGGCCGCCGTTGCAGCAGCATGATCAACGAGATGAGGCGGGTAGCGGTGTTCGACATGATACTCTCCCCAGACCGTCCGATGGACAGATTTCGACAACATTATACACTATATTTATGACAGGTTGTGGCATAATTGTAGTCGAGTTTGGGGAGAAATCAAGTGGATTCAGCGAGCAAGAGGGGCTCCACAGGCGCGGCAGGTCTCGCTGTAAATGTCCACCGGCTTGTGGCAAGCAGGGCAGCGCCAATGAGCCTCCTGCTCTGCCAGCCAGACCTCCAGGCCGACTTCGGCCAAGCGACGCAGGTTGGAGAGAGGGATGTCGCGCTGATCAGCGCTGAAGGCGATAAGCCCCTCGCAGGGAAAGTCCTTGCACTCGTAGCAGAAGGTGATGCCCTGGTCCTGTGTGCAGGTCAGGAATCGGCAATCTGGGGACCAATGGCAGTCAACGGGGCCGCGACAGCCCTCGCAGCGGATGTCCTCTGGCTGGCAGTGGAAGACCTCGCGGGCGGTCCATTCCAGCCCTTCAGTATCCTTGTCTTTGTACATCCGATAGATGCCGCAGGCGCCGCAGTAGAGGCCACAGGCGCCGGCCAAGGTCGTATCAACCATCGTTTGCCTCCTTCATTTGGATAGAGGAATAGCTGCCCGTGCTTCTGCTACTTGGGGATCGTCTTGCGTACGGTCGAGCAGTTGGGTCAGGGTGAAGTACCGTACCGAGGGGTTCTCCTCTTCCAGAAGCCTGGAGAAAGGGACATCTTTGAGGTAGGGACCAGTGGTTTCTTGGTGTTGTGGTAACTGATTGGTCAACGACACGGGTGTCCTCCTCTGGTATAGAACGAATGTTCGACGCCCATATTATACCAGAACACCTGTTCGTTGTCAAATGCACTTCAGCCAGCCTCTTTGTACCTGGCCTTGCATTCTCTATGCAACCTGAGCCACCTGTCCCGCCGACGTTGGTCGGCCCAGTATGCTTCCTGCTCGTCCAGCCATGCCTCCGTGCCAACGCGCTGTATCCGCCTCAGATTCTCCAGCACGGGCAGGTGGATACGCCATAAGGGGTCGTAGGCGAACTGGATGATGCGCGTGCAGGGGAAGTCGTCGCACCCAGCGCAGCTTTCCAGCCCTCGCTCGGTGACGCAGCGATAGATGGAACAGGCACGGCGATGAGGCCCTGCCGCGCACTGGCCGCAGTCGCAGCCGCAGCCGTGGCAGACTCCGTCCAGAACGAGGTCGCTGCAAACGCCGCAGTAGAGGCCGCACGGGGCGGCGAGGTTGTTTCGATTGTTTGGCATGTTGTGCTCCTTGTTGCCGCTTCACTGTCCGTGGCCGCGCTGCCCGGGGCTGAAGCCGCCGGGCTCAGCGTACAAAGGCCTACGGCCTGTCAAATCCAGCCCCAGCGGGGCTTTGTTGACTGAGCCAGGGGCTTGAGCGGAGCCTCTGGCGGACGCTGCCTGAACAGTCGAGGTCTGTTTTGTGAAATGGCGTTATCGTATGACACCGAACCTGGAGGATTCATCGAATCCAAGATGCTCGTGGTGGTCACATTCGGTCAATCCTCTTAATTCGCTGTCATATCTCCAGCCCCCCACGTCAGAAACCAGAACCAACGGGGGAGACCAACCGAAACCTGACAGAAAAGCAAAGCTCGTTTGGGGAGGATGACGTTGCGGCTGTGGAAAACCCCTCTGATAAGTATACCCCAAACGAGCCAAAGAAACAAAACGCCGACGGTGTATGCCCTGCTGGGCGGCGACCGTCGGCGTTGTTCCCCCTATCATCACGAAGGCTTTTCCGACTGGCTTAATACTACAACCGCATTTGTGTCATTGGCGCTTTTGAGCTAAGATACTTCC
>CAZQDO010000529.1:0-3847 GCA_964592085.1 uncultured Anaerolineae bacterium
ACCAGCATGATGTCTACGATGTCAATTCTACCGTTCTTGTCCACATCGAAGATCGGGTCGTAGTCGTCATCGCCCGCCGAGGTGCTCCAACGACTGGCTACCAGCATGATGTCGGCGATGTCCACGTCGCAATTGCAGTCCAGGTCATAGCCCGCCACACATTCCTTGAGGGTCCCCGTGTGGGCAAGGACGTAGGGACCGCCGTCGGCATCGTCGCGATAGGTCTTAAACGTGACACCGTTGGCGGCCACGTTGATCCTGATAAACGTGCTGCGTGCGCCGGTGTCCGCCTGGCCGCGAGCGTGCCCAGCATCCAACTGCCAGACGCCATCTACTTCCACCGCGCTGTAGTTGTGGGTGTGACCACAGAGGTAGGCGACCACCCCCTCGTCCCTTAGCAGATTCCAGAAGCGGTCGCGATTGGCCGGGTATTGGTCCAGACTGTCCCCCACGTGGCGCACCCGACCGTTGTCGGCATCGGGCTGGGGATAGCCCGGCTCGTGGCCGAAAACGAAGGTGTGGGTCTTGTTTGTAGCGCTCAAGTCAGCCACCAGCCAGTCGTACAGGTGATCTGGCACGTCGCCGCTCGTGACCGTGTCACCGCCGGTGTCGCAATACTCGTTCAGCACCACGAAGTGGGCGTTCTGGTAATCGAAGGAGTAGGTGGTCTCCGGGCAACCCGCTGGGCCGGGGTTCACGTCTCCGTAATCGTAGCTGCGCAGCCAGTCCATGTTCGCTCCGGAATAAGGTTCGTTGCCGCCGTCCGGGAGCTCGTGATTGCCGACCATGGGATGCCAGGTGTAGGCCGCCCCCAGGGTGGACGTGATGGTCCAGTGCACGTCGGTGGTGGGATCTATGTCGCCAGGGCTGGCCATGAAAGCGCCCCTGCCCCGGCTGGCGATGGCTTCGCAGGCTCCCCTGAAGTACTGGGACGAATCGTACCCCGGCCCAGCGTATTGCCTCATGTCAGAAGTGATTGCGAAGGTGAAGTGGTCATCGTCCTCTTCCCAGCCTCGCAGTTCCAGGTCGAAACTGATGTCGGAGCTAGTCACAGCGGCCTGGTGGATTTCGACCGCCAGGACGTTCGTCCCGTCGTAGAGAATGTCGGGATCAACAGCGGTCGCGAGAAACCTGGATTCGTCGCTGCCGCCGACGGTCGAGGCGGCGAGGGTGCTGTAGCCGATGGCCTCGTCGGGCATGTTGGTTCGAGCAGCTTCCGTCCCATTCAGATAAACGACCGCACCGTCGTCCCTGAGAACGCGGAGGGTCAGGCTCTCGAAGATCGAAGCGTCTGCCACGTCGAAGCTGTGGCGGAAGTAAGTGGTGACGTGCTTGTTTCCTGCGTCGCCTCCATAGCTCACCACCGTCGCCTCGTCGCCGTCGCCGTAGCCCAATTGCGCCGGGCCTGAAGCCCATCCCGAATCGTCGAAGTCCGACTCGCGCCAGGCCGTGCCCTGGTCTGAGCCATCGTCCAGGTATCGCCAGGTTGAGCCGGTTGGGACCAGCTCCGTGGAGGTGTCCTGTTCGTAGAAATAGACCGGCTGAGAGATGCCTTCGCTGACGGTGAAGTAGCTTGGCCCAGAGCGAGCGCTGGGCACGCCGTCGGCGGAGAAAGCAATGGCCTCGCCCTGGGGCTCGACGGCCAGGGGCACCGGGCAGGTGGTGCCTGAGAAGGCTTCCCACAGGTTGGTTCCCGTGGCGCGGGGCCAGTAGTAGGCCTGAGAATAAAGCCGCAGCAGCACGCCGTCGCCAGAGGATGAGACGTCGCCCCCCGTGACCTGGGCAGGCATTGGGATGCTGTCCACCAGCTCAAGGGTCACCATGACGCCAGGCGTGTGCGGGGCTGGATTGCGGAAAACGTGGGCTACCCCCTCGCCGGCGCGATCCTTCGTCACCAGGAAGAGATCCCCACTCACCGGATCCACCAGCAGGGCTTCGCAATCGTAGACCTCCGGACCGGGATACTGCATGGGCAGGGCATCCACACTGTCCAGGTCTACCGTCACCGGATCCTGGGTGGTGCTGACCAGCGGTTCGGCCACGCGGTACACCGTCACCGACGAGCGGCTGCGTGCGTTGTCGCCGGTGTCGCCGGCGTAGACGTAGTCCTGTCCCTCTGTCGGCCCCGGCCCGATGGCGATGTCTTCCCAATCGGTGGCGCTGGCTCCGACGAGATTGTAGACGCCCAGGTGTTTGCCCTGGATGCTCATGGCAAAGATGCGGGCCGAGTCGCCGGAGTCGTTGTGCACCCAGAGCACGTCGGTGTTGGTGCGGCTGGCGGCGAGGCCGGAGATCTCAGTCAGGAGGCTCGATTCCACCGTGCCGAGTTGAGCTTCGTCCATGAACGTGGGACAGTCGGCCAGGGCGGAGAGGGGGTGGGAGAGGAGCGCAGCTATAGCAAGGCTCAAACACAGGGAGAAAACGGCCGCTTTCTTCATAGCGCTTCCTTTCTGCTCTGCGTTTCGTTCCTGTTGATTAAAAAACGTGCTCCCCGGAGGCATGCTCGTTTCCGAAAAGCACGTTATGCTTATGCCTCGTTTCGGCGGCCCGGCTATCATGTCAGTAATCAGTGATCAGTGATCAGTAACCAGTGATCAATGGACACTGGTTATTGGCTACTGATTACCGTGTACTGGAACAGACCCGTGGCTTTGCGTCCCCACTTTTCCATGGGTTTGCCCTTGTCGGTAGAGGCTCAGTTGATTCTATTGTATCATCTATTTGCGGCTTTGTCAATAGCTTGCATCGTGAATCTTGCGTGAATTTGCCGACATTCTTGCCTTTACGTGGGCGAAGGGGCTGGGGAAGAGTGGGGGAGAGAGCCTTGCTCTAGCACCCGCATGATTCCCTCAGCCACGTCGGTGATGGCCTGGGCCTGGCGAAAGGATGCCGCTCCAGGCCCCACGACCAGGAGGGGCACGGGATGGGTGCTGTGCCGGCGCAACCTGATTTCCTCCAGGTTGCCGTGATCGCTGCTCATGACCACGGTGGTCGTCGGCCCGACCTCCTCCAGCAACCCGGCGAAGAAATGATCCAGCATGCCGAGAACTTCCAGCGCCATCTCAAGGTCCTGCCGATGTCCAACCGCATCGGGCAGGAACGACTCGTAGAGCACCAGGTCGTAATCGCGGCTGAGGCAAGCCAATCGCCGTCCCGCTGTCTCCGGTTGGATGATGGGCACCGGCATGTGTAGGTGCCCGGTCAGGTAGAAGTTGGTGATGTCCCAGTAGACGGCCTCCCCCCGTTGCAAATCCTCCAAAGTACGAAAGGGCAGGCCAGCGGCCAGGACACTGAGGGTGGTGGCTGAGTGTCTGCGTTTTCTCTGCTTTACCAATTGGAAGTACTGCGGGGTGTAGGCGTTGGCGAAGGTGGCTCGGTAGCCCTGCTCGGTGGCTCGCTTGAGGATGTTGTGCTCGTTGATGACCTCGATGAGTGGGCCAGTGGGGTAGGCGCCCAGGTGTCGGCCTGCCAGCTTCGCCGCGTTGACGCCGGTGAAAAGGGCTGTCTGGCCGGTGGCGCTCTGGGGCAAGCCCAGCACGCCCAGGAGGGCGTCAATGCCTTTGAACAGCAACCCCGGCCGATCCACGTTCCGCCCCGCCACCAGCGGCCCACCCAACAGCCGCCGCAGGTTGGGCATGGGGGCCAGCCAGAGGGGATTGGTGTCATCGGCTGGCCCCAGGCCCAGGCCATCCAGGAAGACGAAGATCACCGATAACCCTTGCGAAGGTTCGGTAGTAGCTTTTGGACCACTGATGTCTTTGTCCATCGAAAACTGACCCCTTGCCGAGGTTATTCGCAACCTAGTATAGGGCATAAGCTAGCATAAAATGCGATAATGAGGTATCCT
>CAZQDO010000530.1:0-3839 GCA_964592085.1 uncultured Anaerolineae bacterium
GCCCGCAGGGGACTTTCACCCCCTAGCTATCGCCCATGCCGGGCGTACAACAAAGCGGGAGGTCTAAAACGCCTCCCGCTTTTTGCATTGACTGATCAACCCCCAACCCTAATCCCAACCCTCCACAGTTATCTCGCCCCTCAAGTAGCGGTCAATGTCCGCTGCGGCGCGCTTGCCGGCGCCCATGGCGCTGATGACAGTGGCGGCGCCAGTGACGACGTCGCCGCCGGCCCACACCCTGGCCTTGGTGGTCCGGCCCGTCTCCTCGTCGGCCACCACGGTCCCCCATCTCCTGCGCTCCAAACCGCCGGCCTCGGTGAAGACCAACGGATTGGGGCTGGTGCCGATGGCGATGACCACGGTGTCCACCTCTGTGTCGAACTCCGAGCCTGGGATGGGGACGGGTCTCCGACGCCCGCTGGCGTCAGGCTCGCCTAGCTCCATGCGGATGCACCTCATGCCGCGCACCCAGCCGTTGTCGTCGCCGTAGATCTCCACGGGATTGGTGAGCAGCTCGAAGATGATGCCCTCCTCCTCGGCGTTCTCCACTTCCTCCAGCCGGGCCGGCAGCTCTACCCTCGAACGGCGGTAGACGATCCTCACCTCATCGTACCCCAGACGCAGGGCGCAGCGAGCCGAGTCCATCGCCACGTTGCCGCCACCCACGATGACCGCTCGCCCCTTGACCTTGATGGGCGTGTCGTATTCGGGGAAGCGGTAGGCCTTCATCAGGTTAGTGCGGGTCAGGAACTCGTTGGCCGAATAGACGCCGTTGTAGTTCTCGCCGGGGATACCCATGAAATTAGGCAAGCCAGCTCCCGTGCCCAGGAACACGGCGTCGTAACCCTGTCCCCCCAGCAGTTCGTCAATGGTGAAGAGCTTGCCAATGACGGCGTCGAGGTGGATATCCACCCCCAACTGGCGCACGTAGTCTACCTCGGCCTTGACGATGGCTTTGGGCAGGCGGAACTCAGGGATGCCGTAGATGAGTACCCCGCCCGCCGCGTGTAGCGACTCGAAAATAGTCACGGCGTGGCCATAGCGAGCCAGGTCGCCGGCGCAGGTCAGGCCGGCCGGCCCCGCCCCGATGATGGCCACCTTCTTGCCCGTCGGCGGAGGAACCTCCGGTATGGTCATCCCCCGGGCTATGTCCCAGTCGGCGACGAAGCGCTCCAGCCGCCCAATGGCCACTGGCTCGTACTTCTTGGCCATGACGCACACTTCCTCGCACTGGGTCTCCTGGGGACAGACCCGCCCACAGATAGCGGGCAGGTTGTTGTCGCCCTTGAGGGCCTCCACCGCGCCCGGCATGTCCCCTTCCTTGATCTTGAGGATGAACGACGGAATGTTGACCTCGACGGGGCAGCCATCAATGCACGTCGGCTTCTTGCATTGCAAGCATCGTTCCGCCTCAGCCAGAGCGAGCTCCATGTCGAAGCCCAGGGCCACTTCGTTGAAGTTATGGCGACGTACCTCGGGATCCTGCCGAGGCATTTCCAGTCGGTTGGGTATTACCTTTGCCATCAAGGCCTCCTTCGATTTGACAAATTGGCAAAATGCCGATATGATTCTGATGAATCGGGTGGTCTGGTGATTGCTATCCTTGACCGGACGCTGTAGCCAGGCATCAGGGTCGCGACATGAAAGCGCTCCCCCGATTCTTTTTTATTGGATAAAGCCTAACAGCTCCAATAGCCCATCCGTGGTGATTCGGCGATTAGGCTTGTACTCTCCCTGATATATCGCCAGAGCTTGTGTATGCGCAGGGGATTGCTTGCCTAGTTGGCGAAACGCGATTAGTGCTGCGTTTACTATCGCTTCTCGAAAAGCTCCAACGACTGTTTCTCCTCGTCGAGGTAGACACGCTGGCGGGCCAACAACAGGTCCCAGTCCACCTGGTGGCCGTCGAATTCCGGGCCGTGGACGCAGGCGAATTTGGTCTCCCCGCCCACCTCACAGCGACAGGAGCCACACATCCCCGTGCCATCCACCATGATGGAGTTGAGGCTGACAGTGGTCGGCACGTTGAAAGGCTTCGTGGCCAGCGCGGTGAACTTCATCATGATGGCCGGCCCGATGACCCAGATATGATCAATGCCGCTGCGGGTCTCCAGCAGTTCTTTGAGGGGGTTCACGACAAATGCCTTGCGTCCGTAGGAACCATCGTCGGTGCAGACGATGAGCTCATCGGAGACGGAGCGTATCTTGTCTTCCCAAAAGATGAGCTCCTTATTGCGAGCGCCAATGATAGAGATGACGTGATTCCCAGCCTCCCGCAAGGCGCGGGCGATAGGGTACACGAGGGCAATGCACAAACCGCCGGCCGCACAGATCACAGTGCCGTACTTCTCGATCTCAGTGGGGTTGCCCAGGGGCCCGGTGAAACTGGCCAGTTCATCGCCGACTTCCAGGGTTCCCAGGTGCATGGTGGTCTTGCCCACCTCCTGAAAGACAATGGTGATCGTGCCCTCGTCCCGATCGTAGTCGGCGATGGTCAAGGGGATGCGCTCCCCTTCCTCCGAGACGCGGACGATGACAAACTGGCCCGCCTTGGCCTTGCGCGCCACCTCGGGCGCAGCAATCACCATCAGCTTGACGACCGGCGCCAGGGCCTCCTTGACCAATATCTTATACACGCTTTAGCCTCCTCGCTTCTGTGATGAAAATTGCGGTGATGATCCCCTCTCGCGTGTTGCTGGCCTGCTGGCTTCTACCCATACCGCTCTCGAGCCAAACGTGGCCGCAACACTCAGGGGGGAGAGTGGTGAATCCAAAATCGCTCTGCGGGGATTGCGGACAATAGGTCCGCGCTTTGGGCCTGGATCGCCCGATCCGAGCCGGGCAGAATTATACATCTAAACGATGCGGCTGTCAAAATGCCCCTTTTTTCGTAGTGACGACTTCAGTCGTCTATCACGGAGTCAAAGCGACCAAAGTCGCGACCACGAACCCCCGCCCTATCGCTTACGAAGCTTACCCCGCTTTTGCCCCTCCTCCTCTCCCCCGCCCAGGGCGGTCACTTGGCGCAAGACCTCCATGACGGACAGGCCCACCTTAACCATCTTGCCCGCTGGGATAGACTGGGGCGTCTCCGCCTCTTCTTGTCTGGCAGCCCGCACATAGAGCCAGGCGGCCAGAATCCCCAGCGCACTTCCCGCTAGTCCCCCGATGATGAGCGTTTTGTTCTGCGAGTTCATTGTTATCCCCCTTTCGGCAATAGAATCTGTTTGAGCTATATCAACCGCTCATATCCACTGATGGTGCAGCAGCACACTAGAATACTACCCCAAAACACCGTCTTTGTCAACAGCGACGCATGACCGTTTAGCAGTTGACTGGGCAATCCAGCAAGCTTGACATTATTTCCTATCAGTGTATAATACCCATAGGCTTTGCTATAGTCAAAGAATGGCTGGGGGAGCCTGGTGAGCCAGGCTGAGAAGAGGCCCGGTTATCAGTTATTAGCTATTGGATATTCAGCCAAATGCCTCGACCCCTTGAACCTGACCTGGATCATGCCAGCGGAGGGAAGCGATGGAGTTTTCACGGGGCCGCCAACCTTGTCCAGGTCAGGCGGCCTTGTTTTTTTGACAAGACTTCCGAAGTCTCGAAAGGGCTCTATTCAGTAACTCTTGAGGCTATTTGTGGAAATGTTTTGTCTTTGAGACGCTCGGCTGAAGACTTTGGAAGTCTAGCCTCAACTGGGGAAGGATCAATGAGAGCCATCATCATCGCCAATGGCCGAATTCGCGATAGCGATTTGCATCGAAGCCTGGTTGCTCCCACGGATCTGGTCATCTGTGCCGACGGCGGAGCCAGCAATGCCCTGGCTTTGGGCC
>CAZQDO010000531.1:0-3816 GCA_964592085.1 uncultured Anaerolineae bacterium
CCGCCTTGTTCGCCGATCTGGCCAGGGACCGGTCGCAGACGGACCTGGCTGCCGCCGAGGCCTGGGCCGCCGCGCGGAGCCTGGACGAGGTGGTGGCCGACATATTGTAAGAGCGAAACGACGGCGGCTCAGAAAATAATCTCAAATCATTACGCTTTACGCCTTACGTTTTACGCATATGTCTGGCAAAGCAGGCCCAATTGTCAACCATTTTTCTTGGCAAAATGAACCATGCCCATGCCACCTATTTCTGGCATTAATTGAACCATCCCGCGCTATAACGTCTCAAAATTCACCACCCACGACCCGCCTACGGCGGGATTTGGGCGCGCTCGCTACGCTCGCGCCAGAGGCCGGAGAGTCAGAGTCTCAGAGGGTCAGAGGATTCAGAGGCCAGAGTTAAAGAAAGCCGGGAGCCACGCACAACCGAAACCCGAAGTTGAGGTCCCAGTCGCGCGGGGAGTGCCTGAGGCGGCACGCGCAGCGAACGAACCTGACATCCCTGTAGAACGCGCCGCCGCGCAACACCCGGGGGGCCGCCCCCTCCAGGTCGTTAGCCGGACCCTTCAGATCATCACCTTCGTAGTCCTGGTAACTCTCTTGCCACTTCGTCCGGCACCACTCCCACACATTGCCGCTCATGTCCAGGGCTCCGTATGGGCTGGCGCCGCCCGGAAAACAGCCCACCGCGCTGGTGGCGCCCACGCCGGTATCGGCGTAATTGGCCCGCTCCGGGTCCGGCGCGTCGCCCCAGGGGTAGACCCGCCCCTCCGTCCCGCGCGCCGCCTTCTCCCACTGGGGCTCGCCGGGCAGGGTCACTGCCTCGTTAGAGCCTAGCTCGCCTGCGGCGCGCAACCGCTTCGTCAGCCAGCCGCAGAAGGCGGTCGCCTCATACCAACTCACCCCCACCACCGGATGGTTGGGTAGGTCAAAGACACCGCCGAAGGTGTGGGGTCCGGCTCTATCTCCTTTCCAATTCCAGCCCGCATTCGTCCAACACTTACGCCATTTCTCCGTGTAGCCGCCGTCTCCGACGAAGGCCGCATACTGGGCGTTGCTCACCGGGTACACCCCGATGTGAAAGGCAGGTAAATCCAATTCGCGCTGGGGCGTCTCTTTCCCGATGAAGGCCAACCGGTCATCCCGGCTGCCCATCACAAACGGGCCGGCGGGCACCTGGCACCAGGCGATGTCCGGCAGACCGTCGGGTCGCAGACCCACGCCCGGGCGGGGGTCGCCTCCCGCCCCATTCCCCCGCAGACAGGCCAGGCTGTTACCAGCGGTGGCCCGCTCTACGGCCGGGAAATCCTCCTGTTTTAAGATATGCACCAGCCAGCGTCGTACGCGCTCGACTTTGCCTCGGTCCCGCTTGCTGACCCGCCCCAGGTCGGCCGTCTCGACCAGCGACTGCCCGGCCAGGTGCGCTCCCCACAGGTCAGTCGCTTCGCTCCCGGCCGCTTCTGGCTCTCGGTGGCACAGAGTCTCGGCCAGCGCCCACACCGCAAAGGTGCTGCCCCGCGCCGCCTTGGCCCCTGCCAGCAAGGCCACCTCGCGCCAGCGGTTGGGTTCCCGGCGTGCCAGGTCAGCTACTAATTCCGGATAATCGTGGTCGGTCAGGTAACAGGCGGCCAGGTACTCCTGGAAGGTGCGGTGCGGGAAGGTGTAGACACCCACCCCGCGCGGCAACAGCAACCCCGCTCGATGGCTGAGATACTCCACCAGTCGTGCCGGCCTGACGTCCGGGTTCTGGCTCAGGGTCATCAGCCCACTCACCAGGTCCCCCTCCGGCACGTCGGCTGTGCCGACCAGGTCGGGTTGCGCTGCGTGGGCCCGGTAGGCCAACTCGTTGAGCAGGTCGCGCACCTTCTCCCGGTCCACCTTCAGCCACTCGGCCAGGCTGGGCTGGTGCATCACGGCCTGTCCCGCCGCATCGCGCACGATCTTGGGGCTCTCCCACCAATCCAGCAGCAGGTCCACCGTGTCGGCGTACAGCTCCTCGCGTTTCTCCGGCAGGCTGCCGCCGCGCCAGGCGTGCAGGCTGGCCATCAGCGTCAGCAACAGCGGGCGCTCGGCCAGGGCCCCCAGCCGGTCGCTGCCGAAGATGGCTCGCTTGAGGGTCTCGGCCCGCCCCTGGGCGTCATCGGCGTGCATGCCGCGCAGGACGGCGATATGCGCATACCAGAGGTCCACAAAACGACGGATCTGGCCCGAGCTGAAGGGAGCCAGCACCGCCTCGGCGAAGCCACCCAACTGCCAGTCCTGCTGCTGGTAGGCATAGGTGCGGCTGGTAACCAGCACCCGGCAACGGCAGCGAGTGGCTGTGAAGTCCTCCACCGCCTGCTTGATCTGCTGGCGGCGGCGGTCGGCCTCGGGCACTTCGTCCAGGCCGTCCAACAGAAGCAGCCCACCCCGCTCCAGCAGTTCCCGCGACAGGTGCGGGACATAATCGCCCAGAGCCGAAGATTCCAGGTCAGCGATGATAAAGCGCCACAAGTGCTCGGCGCTGGCGCGTTCCCCGGGCGCGGGCAGGCCCCGCGCGGCGAAGTCACGCAGCACCACCCGCACCGGCAGCAGTGAGCCGTGCCTCCAGGGTTGACGTTCTTCCCCGTCTTCTCCTTCCTCGCCCGGCAAGGGGGCAGTCAACAGCGCCAGGTTGGCCCGGTCGTGGCCCAGGGCTTCTCCGGCCAGGCACATGGCCACAAAATTGACGAAGGTGCTCTTGCCACTTCCCGGATCGCCCAGCAACACCAGACGCGGGTGTTGGTTGAGCTGAGCCAGGGCCGATAGGCGCCGCGGCTCCCGGTCGGGGAGGTCCCCCCGCCCCAGGCGTTCGTGGGCCTCGGTCTCTAAGGTAAGCAGCGCAGTGTAAACCGCACCCAGGTCAAGCCGGGCTTCGCTCTCGCTGGCTACCTTGGGGTCCACCCCGGCCAGCGAGAGGTGGCCCGTTATCTCAAACAGGTGGCTCAAGTAAGCGGTTTTAAGTGCCTCAGGTCGTGGGCCGGGTTGAGGCGCGGTCACCTCCACGCGCTCCACCACCAGCCGCTCGATCAGCGTCTGGATGACGTTACCCAGCACATTCCCACCCCCGGCCCCCCCCCTCTCGCCGGCCGCGGCCGCCCCTGGTCCCAGCGCCATCCCCCCACTGCCCGTCAGTTGCGCGTTGAGCGCCGACACCATGTGGCGCGGCGGCACATCCAGATGTTTCTCTTGTAAGGCCGTTAGCACATCTCGCCGGAAGCGTAGCTCGTGATAACGGTCCAGCAAGGGTCCCCAAATCTCGTCGGCCAGCAGCCCGTTCTCCAAGGTCGAGAAGAAGCGCCGCAGGCTGCGGGCGTGGACCGGCAGTCCCTCGCCCCACTCCTCGGCCAGCCCCTTCAGGTCAAAGCCACCCTCCGGGTCCAGCAGCCCGGCGACCACCGCCTCGCGGAAGGGCTGGTGGGCCAGCAGCGGGCGCAGGCTCTCGTCGCCGACAGCCTCCACCGCCTGGTCGCAGGCGCGATCGAAGGCCGCTCGCCGCGCCTTTTCAGTTCGCCTGGTGAGACGCTCCTTGAGGTCACGAACCTCGTCGCCGAAGCCGGCCTCGGCCAACAGACTCAAGCCCGCTTCCAGCGCAGCACCCAGCAATACCGCCCATCCGATCATAGGGGTTGCCTCCTTCTACCTAACCGTAGGGGCATCTTTTCATCAACGAGTGGCCGTCGCCCGCCCCAGCCCCGTCACAAGTGCAGGGCAGGAGGCAGCCGAAATGAGCCGTCGCTTGGGGTCTTTGATGTAGAAGCTGTAGTAAACCCCGGGCTGGTAGGTTTGGGCGCCCAG
>CAZQDO010000532.1:0-3814 GCA_964592085.1 uncultured Anaerolineae bacterium
ACATCGTCGCCGATGTAGCCACCCAGCACGGTCTGCTAAGTGCCAGGGTCACCGAAAAAGATCGAGCGCATCTCACTCAAGTCGTATGTACGGATTGAGCGAGGCGAGAGAAGACAAAGACTTGTCAACTGTGACACAAGGTATGGACAGAAAACTGGTCAGAGTCAGCAAATTCTTGAGTCTGGTGCTGCGCCACAAGCCCGAAACCATCGGCCTATCTCTCGATCAGGGCGGCTGGGCACGCGTGGATGAACTGATCGTCGCATCCAATCGGTCCGGCGTGTCCCTCGACGAAGGGTTGCTGCGAGAAGTGGTCGAACAAAACGACAAGCAGCGCTTCGCCTTCAGCAACGATGGCCTGAGGATCAGGGCCAGCCAGGGACACTCCATCCCGGTCGACCTTGGCCTGGAGCCGCTGGTGCCTCCCGAGTTCCTGTATCACGGCACGGC
Organism: uncultured Anaerolineae bacterium; assembly: GCA_964592085.1. Lineage (GTDB taxonomy): Bacteria > Chloroflexota > Anaerolineae > VGOG01 > VGOG01 > CAZQDO01. The sequence continues at coordinate 451 of CAZQDO010000532.1, forward strand.
CACCCGCTTTCTGGAGTCGATCAAGAAGCGCGGTCTGGTTCCAGGAAACCGACTTCATGTGCATCTGTCCCCGGACGAGCCTACGGCGGTCAGGGTGGGACAACGTCACGGGAAGCCGGTGGTGCTGACCATTCGGGCCGGGCATATGTACGCAAACGGGTTCACGTTCTATCTTTCGGCCAACGGCGTCTGGCTCACGGAAAAGGTCCCGGCCGAGTACATCAAATTTCCGAATCATACGTGACAGTCCCTCAAAGTAGCCCAGGCACCACGGCAGGCAAAGGTTAAAATGGAGGTCATCACTAAGGTATAATGCTGTTTGGCGATTGATCGAGCTATTGGACAGAATGGATGTGAGAACATAGGGAGGAGAGCGATGAAGACCTACACCTTTCACGTGTCTCTGCCCGGCACGGGCCGGACCTGGCGCAAGATCGAGCTGCGCGCCGACCAGACCCTGGAGGACCTGCACTTCGCCATCCAGCGTGCTTACAAATGGAGTGCTGATCACCTCTACTCGTTCTTCATGAGCGGCAAGGCGTGGGACAGCAGCACCGAGTACGCTCTGCCCGAAGGCTATGCCCCGTGGGGAGAGCCTCTGGATGACGAGGAAGACGAAGAAGACGAGGAAATTGAACTCACCCCTGAGGAGCGCGAACAAGCCTTGCGTGCTCTTTTTGGCGGCGGCGAGGGGATGACGGTAGAAGAGATGCAGGCACATGTGGACACCTTCTGGGAGGAGTTTCTCGCCGAGGAAGAGGCATCCAGGCCTGGCGATGTCCGGACCACAACTCTGGAAGAACTGAAACTGAAACCCAAGCAAGAGTTTCTGTATCTCTTTGACTACGGCGACGAGTGGCGCTTTAAGGTACGAGTCCACGCCATCGACGAGGACGCCGACCCTGAGACCGGGTATCCACGCCTGGTCGAATCGGTGGGTGACGCGCCCTCGCAGTATCCCGACTGGGACTAGGATGAGATCTGGTAGCCACTGGATGAACGCCCACTCCTGCCAGGGCTGGTGGCGGAGTGGGCATAGCTTGAATGGAAGCGACGACCATGAAAGACCCCTATGATGTCATTGACCATCTTTCTCCTAGCGATGCCCTGGTCATCCTGAGAAAGCTGGCCGATAGCGACGAGGGGCTTGCCAGGCGCATCGCCGAGATGGCAGTGGACCACCTGAGCGAGGTGAACCCGGAGGAGGTGGCCGCCGTCCTGCATGATGAACTGAATTGCTTGCAGGTCGAGGAAGTCTGGGACCGGGCTGGCCCAACGCGCCACGGCTACGTCGACCCGGGCGAGGCGGCCGATGAGATGATTGAAGAGGTGCTGGAACCTTTTCTCGAAGAACTCGAAAAGTATCAGAAGCTAGGCATGTCCGTCGAAGCCAGGCAGCTGTGCATGGGCCTGTTGGCCGGGTTCTACCTGTTTGAGCACGAGTCTGCCACCCAATTCAAGGACTGGGCGGGTGATGCACCCATCCTTTTTGCCGAGAGCGTGGTAGATGCGTGGAAGGCTGGGACGCCCAGCAAAGCAGACGTTGCTGCGGTCAAAGCCTTTATCGAGGATGAGTTGGGCGGATGGGGAGTCCGTGATCAGCGTCAAGAGGAGTGAATCTATGCCCGTCACCTATACCAATCGCAAAGGGATCACCTACTACCTCTGCCAGGGCACCACCAAGACTGGTAAGCCCCGCTACTACTTCGCGCGCCAGCCGAAAGGTGAATTCGTGGCAGAGATACCGGCGGGGTTCAAGATCAGCGAGAGCGTCAATGGTCGCGTCTCGCTGGTCAAAGACCGAGCTATGCAGCTCTTTCCGGAAGAGATTGCGGCAGTTGAGGCGGCGGTGAGACGGCATCCCAGGGCACGAAACTATCGGGTCAGCGTCAAGCACGACTGCATGGAAATTTATGAGCAGGTCGGGCCAGACGCGGATGACTTGATCGCTGCTTCAGCCCGGCAAGGACTGAGGAATCCCGACCTGGCCGACCGAAACGTGCTGAACAAGAGCGCTACGCCCAGTTCACGCCGGTGCTGCGCTTCATTTTGGCCGACGCCAAACGTCGCACCTTCCGCGCCAGGCGTACATCTTACTTCGATGACGACTGGATTGACGTGGGCAAAATGGGGCCGATAGAACGGCTGGCCGGCCGGCTAATCCCCAAGTTGGGCACTGATCAGTTCTTTGAGCTATCCTGACAGAAGAAATCCAATAGTGGCATTCAATCTAATCCAACTATCCGACAAGTCACATGAGCATCCTATAAGCACCTGCCTCGATGTTGTAGAGGAATCGTGTGAGATCGACCAAGGAGCTTCACTATGGACACCGAATTCAAGCAACGTTTCACCGATCTCTGGACCGGGCATTTCCCCGGTGCGGACTTGCCTATCACGTTCTACTACACCGACCAGGAAGGCCGGGCAGAGTTGGCCCGACCACCGAAAGGGCATCAATGTGTCATCTGCGACCTGGCCAAAGTGCGCCGGGGAGAGTCGCGGTGTTTCGACGTCGACACGGTCGGCTGCGGAGGAGGCAATCGCTATCTGGGTTTTGTGCAGGAGTTGAGCCCCAACTTCGAGTACTTCCTCTCCTGCGGCATCCCGGGCAAAATGGAGGGGGAACGCTACAAGAAATCGCCCGAGCTGGTCAAAGAGCACTTGAAGCACCAGCCTCCCTTCCAAGCGCCAGGCCGGTACATCGTCTTCAAGCGCTGGGACAGACTCACCGAGGAGGACGACGACCCGGCAGTGGTGGTGTTCTTTGCTCCCGCCGACGTGCTCTCCGGGCTGTTTACGCTGGCCAACTTTGACGAGGCCGACCCCTACTACGGCGTGATAACACCCTTTGGCGCAGGCTGTGCCTCCATCGTCGACTATCCGTACCGCGAGCTTGAGTCGGAGTGTCCCCGGGCGGTGCTGGGTATGTTCGACGTGTCCGCCCGGCCCTGCGTTTCTCCCGGCCTGCTGACCTTTGCCGTACCCTGGCCCAAGTTCGTGCGCATGGTGGATAACGTTCGGGAGAGTTTTCTGATCACCGAGACGTGGAACAAAGTTCGGAGGAGGATTGGACAGTCTGGGTGACTATCACAATCGTAGAACTTAGACGAATAGAACAGTGCTCGGTCCGCTGCGGCGTCTATTCCCTCCCCGTCCAGGTCGCAATTCTTCAGAAAGCAGCGAAACTGCCAATTGGCGTCTTCCTGCTCTCGCGCCAACCTCTCGATCGTACTGATGTCAGTCTCAAGCCTCATGGTGATCCTTTCTGAAATTTGGCCTGCACCTTTTCGCGTGTCACATCCCGGATCACATCCGAGGCAACCCAGCGGGCAGCCCGCGAATCCACCTCCCGAAGCTCCTC
>CAZQDO010000533.1:0-3808 GCA_964592085.1 uncultured Anaerolineae bacterium
CTCCAAGCTGAGTGCAAATCTGTATCAGGTGAGCGGCGTCATCATCATCATCCTCGCAGCGGCAATAGCCATCGTGTTCAACATCTTGAGGAGGAGATAGACCAGACACAACGGTGGACGATCCCCGCGACCATGTAGATGGTTGCCCGGCATAGAGTGCCCTGACAAGCGCGATTTCAATCGCCACCTGCTCGCGACCATTAGCCTAGAAACAGAGATGAAAATCAATCCTTCGACAGGCTCAGGACACCGCCCCTGGCCCAAGACGATCCTTCAGCGCCTGCCCTTTTGGCTGGTCCCCATCTTCTTGGGCCTTTTTGCTTACATCCCTATCCTATCGGACCCTGGGGTCGTTAATACGGGCGACAGCGCGTTCCTGTTGATGCGCGTGCACCAGTTGGTCCTCAACCTCCGGAGCGGCGTCTTCCCGGTTCGCTGGATGCCCGACGCCGCCTACGGGCTGGGCTACCCTTTCTTCAACTTCTACGCCTCCTTGCCCTACTACGTCGCTGGGCTTCTCAACTTGCTAGGCTTCGGCACCGTCTGGTCCCTCAAGCTGACCCAGATGCTGGGTTTTGTCGCCGCCACGACTTTCGCCTACCTGTTGGCCAGGCGACTCTGGACCTCAAAGGCCGCCGCCCTCCTGACCGCCCTGGCCTACACCTACACTCCCTTTCACCTGATCCAGGTCTATGTGCGCGGCGATGCCCTGTCGGAGTTCTATGCCTTCGCTTTCTATCCCCTCATCCTCCTGACGCTCTGGCGGCTGCGCCAAAAGCCCTCCCTCATCAACACAGCTTTCCTGGCCCTGGCCTACGCGGGACTCATCCTGAGCCACAACATCTCCGCCCTGGTCTTCAGCCCCTTCGTTGGCCTATGGCTTATCGCTTGTGGCTTATCGTCCACGAACAACGAGAGCCCGGCGATACGCTATATGCTATATGCCATCAGTGGCATTGCCCTGGGTCTGGCCCTGAGCGCCTGGTTCTGGCTGCCAGCCCTGTTGGAGGGGAAATGGGTGCACCTGGAGCGCATGACCAGCGGCTACCTCAACTACAGTGGCCACTTCCGCAGCGCTGACCTGGTCCAATGGAAAATCCTGTTCGACTATCACCGAGAGGCATCACCCTACGCCATGGGAGCGGTGCAAGCCATCCTCGCCCTCGTGGGGATAGCCAGCATCCTCATCTGGTGGGCCAGGCGGCGCCGCCTGGAACGAAACAGCGCTTTTCTACTGTTGATGTTGGCTCTGGTCACTTTTCTCATCACACCCCTCTCCCGCCCCCTCTGGGACACGATGCCCCTGCTCCCTTTCGTACAGTTTCCCTGGCGGCTCCTCGCGGTGCAGGCCCTTCCCGTGAGCCTCATCATTGGCTATCTGGCCCGACTGCCAGGCAAGACACCCTGGCGCGGCGTCATTGCTGGAGCCTTGGGCCTGGCCTTGCTGACTAGCGCGATGCTCGATCTACCAGTGGAATACCTGGCTATTGACGAAGCCACCAAAGAACAGGTCGCTCTATACGAATACTTCACCGCCTACGTGGGCACCACTAGCCGCAACGAGTATCAACCTCGCTGGGTCGAGCCTGGCCCCTTCACCTCGGCGGTCTTGCTCAACGATGGTCAAAAGCCGCCCCCCTTGACGCTGCAAGGTGAACTCTCGGAGGCGAAGCTGCTGGCCCAGGGTCCCGTGGAGGAGCGCTGGCAAGTGGAGATAGCCTCTCCTCAAGCTTCACTGGCTTTCTATACTTACTACTTCCCTGGCTGGCAGGGCTACGTTGACGGGCAGCCAGTAGAGACAAGCCCGGTCGAGGGTCTGGGCTACATTGGCCTGGTCGTGCCTCAGGGCTCCCACCAGATCGTTCTACGCCTGGAACGGACTCCGGTGCGCGCTGTTGGCGAAGGGCTATCCCTGCTCGCCCTCATCCTCGTCGTCGGCCTGCTAGCTTCTCCCGCTCTGCTCAAAAGGGATCGCCAGATCCCGCTCCCAAGCCGCCGGATCTGGCGATTAACGAAATGGGCTGCCGCCCTGACCCTGCTCCTCGTCCTCTTGCCGCGTCTCTTGCCAAAGCCAATCCAGGAGGGAGCCATCTCAGATTTGACTTTGGGATTCAAGCGGGTGCCTTACCCCCACCACAACCCCCAGGGGATACCCTTCGAGAACGGAGTACGCTTGCGGGGATACCAGCTCTCCACAGAGGAGGGGCAACCTGGAGAGACGATCTCCGTGACCTTGCACTGGTCAGAAATCAACGAGTCACAAATCAGCAAATCCTCTGAGGCCGTCGCCCGGCTGGTCTTGCCGGCGGCGCACCTCTTCCAGGTGCCTTACATCATCGCCGAGGATGCAACACCACTGGAGCCAACGACCAGTCACCATCTGGAGGTTCCTGTGAAAAGCGTGCCAGGGCTCTACTTTGTCAGCGTCAGCCTGAGGGATGCCGAGGGGGAGATCACCGCCCTCAGCGAGGGAGGAGAGCCGCTGGACATCCTTTGCCTGAGCCCCATCCGCCTCTGGAGCGAGGAAACAAAGTCCGTTGAATCCCCTGGTCCGTTGTCCCTCGTTCTGGCAGAAGCGCAGCAGGAGAGCCCTCAGCTTCTGAGAACCGATTTGGTCTGGCAAGCGGCCGAGCAGATTCTGGCCAACTACGGCACCTCCGTCCGTCTCAAGGACGCGGAGGGTTACATCGTCGCCTCCTCCGATGCGCAACCCCTGTACGGCTTCTACCCCACCAGCCTTTGGCAGCCTGGGGAACGGGTCTACGATAGCCGCTGGCTATCCTTGCCAGAGGGCACGCCGCCTGGGTCGGACTACTCCCTGGAAGTGCTCCTCTACGATGTGCGGACCCTGCAACCCCTTGTCACCGCCCAGGTAGAGAATGTCGCCCTGACGCACCCGGCGGTAAAGACAGAGTACTCCGTCAGGCATCGTTTCTCTCAGGGGTTAGCCATCGCTGAGGCCGATGTGGAACGCACCCGCCTGGAGCAGGGCGAGACCCTGCCGTTGACGGTGAAATGGGCTGCGGCGGCCCTCTTAGAACGGGATTACACCTGCTTACTAAAGTTGAAAGATGAACAGGGAGAGATAGCCCAGGAATGGCGTGAGCCTGTCGCCAGCTCCTATCCCACCTCCCGCTGGCCGATGAATGCCCTGATCCTGGTCCACTACCGCCTGGGGCTGAGCCGTGACCTGCCCTCCGGCCGCTATCACCTGGTATTGGCCCTGACGGGAGAAGAGCTAGGGGAGTTCGAGGTGGGGATGATCGAGGTAAGAGCACCGGAACGCCAGTTCACCGTGCCGGATATGCGGAGGGAGCTTGGGGTGACTTTTGGCGGGGAAGTGCGACTCCTGGGTTACGATCTGGATCGAGAGGGCGAAGACTTGCACCTGGAGCTTCATTGGCAAGCTCTCCGACAGATGGAAACAGACTACAAGGTTTTTGTCCACCTCTTCGATCCGACCACCGAGGCCATCGCGATCCAGCATGACGCCATGCCCCAGGAGGACCGCTATCCGACCTCTCGTTGGGTGGAGGGAGAAGTGGTGAGCGATTCCATCACCCTTTCCCTGGCTGAGGTGCCACCGGACCAATATCGGCTGGCGGCGGGCGTCTACGACCCTGAGACCGCGGACCGCCTCCCTGCCGTTGACGCCGCCGGCCACCCTGTTCCCGATGGCCGCGTTATCTTAGCTGAGGAGATGGAAATCGAGGATAATTGAGTATTACGAAGTTTCGGGGTCAAAGACGCTCATGATCTTCCCCCGAAAGAGTGGACACAGAGATAAGCTACATGTATAATTCTTTCG
>CAZQDO010000534.1:0-787 GCA_964592085.1 uncultured Anaerolineae bacterium
CCCCATCACGAAGTTCTCGCCCCATTCCTCGTCAGGGTTGACTTCGTCGCCGGCATAGGTCCAGGCCTCACGCCAGCGCCGGTCGGGCTCCTCCGCTCGGTGAAAGTTGACGACCACCTCAAACACAGGCTTCCCCTGAGCATCCGACAACCGCCCGGCGATGGTCCCGTGTCCGGCCAGGGGCTTCAGCCACAGCTCCGGGTTGCGGGTGTCTGCGTAAGTGTTGGCTCTCACCCGCACCTCGAAGTGAAGGTGAGGGCCAATGGCCACCCCCGTCATCCCCACCTCGCCCAGCACATCGCCCGTGCCCACTCGCTGCCCGACGCGAGCCGTCACCAACGAGAGGTGGCCGTAGAGGACAAAGACGGGCTGCTGGTGGAACTCTTGATCCAACTGCACTACCACGAGCTGGCCGTAGAAATCGGGCTTGAGTCCGTAGACCTCGACCTCATCGCTGCCAGCGACGATGACCGTTCCTGATGCGACAGCCAGCACGGGAGTGCCGCTGGGATTCTCCATGTCCACCCCGTGATGGAGAAAATAGCGACCGCCGGCTGTGGTGCCGTAGGGATAGTAGCGACTGGCCTGCGCTTGATCTTCCGGGCCGATGGGCCGCTCCAGCCAGTAGTGATCCTGGGGAGAATCGGGTGTTTCTGTCGGCGTGGGTGTGGGCGTTGAAGTCGGCGTCGGCGTAGAGGTGGAGCTGGGGGTCGGCGTAGGGGTGAAAGTGGGTGTGGGTGTGAAAGTGGGAGTAGGGGCACTGGTGGGAGTGGGTGTGGAGGTTGCC
>CAZQDO010000534.1:797-3801 GCA_964592085.1 uncultured Anaerolineae bacterium
GGAGTAGGAGTACTTGTGGAAGTTGACGTCGGCGTTGGGGTTGATGTTGGCATTGGCGTTGAGGTAAGCGTAGGCGTGGGTGTGGATGTGGATGTGGGCGTGGACGTGGGGGTGCTGGTGAAGGTCGGCGTCGGCGTGGAAGTTCCCAGGATCGTGGGCCAAACAGAGGATCGCCAACCCAAGGCGACGGCTGAGATGACCACGGCCAGGGTGACGGCGCCGATTATGAAGACTGAAGTTCTCTGTGAATTGCCTTCCATTCTGAGCAAAGTGTCTACTCCTGTTGGATAAGATCAGCCAGACGGTTTCCTAAAATCTGATGGGATGAAAACCCGCCCAGTTGCAGATAGAAGGTCGCAGCTTCCACCAATGCCTCGTTGGGGATGAGGCCAACGACTTCACCTCTTGACACAGATACGCCATAGCGCCCTGCCTCCCGGCGGATCATCTCCACCACGCGGTGAACGGGCGTCTGGCGATAATTGGTTAGGTTCATCGAGACCTGAGCCTTCCCTTCCACCAGGAGACCCAGGGCCTTGACGTAGCGCAGTCCACCGGAGGAGTGGCGCACCGCACGGGCGATGGCTTTGGCGACCTCCACGTCATCGGTGCCCAGGTAAACATTGAAGGCGATGAGGGGGGGGCGCGCCCCGATGGCGGTGGCTCCCGCCTTGCCCAGGTGCCGGGGGCCGAAGTCGGGCTCCCGTTCCGGCCTGGTGGCGATCTCGGCTTTGATTCCCTCGTACTCACCCCGCCGCACCTCGGCCAGATTCTGTCTCTCAGGCCGAGCAGCCGCTTTTTCGTAGAGATAGACGGGGATGCCCAGCTCGCGACCCACCCGCTCTCCCAACCGTCGGGCCATAGCCACGCAATCCGCCATAGCCACGCCCTGGATGGGCACGAAGGGCACGACGTCGGCTGCCCCCATACGGGGATGCTCGCCCCGATGCAGGTTCATGTCAATGAGTTCCGCTGCTTTCTCGATGCCCCGGAAAGCAGCCTCCTCCACAGCCTCCGGTTCCCCGGCCAAGGCCACCACGGTGCGATTGTGATCGGCATCGGACTGAACGTCCAGTACGTGGATGCCGGACACGCTAGCCATAGCCTCCACGATCTGGTCAACGACCGCCTTCTGCCGCCCCTCGCTAAAGTTGGGCACACACTCCACGATTTTTCTCATCGTGTGTCTCCCCTTTCCCACTCTCAGTAGATCGCAAATTACCAGCAGAGGCGGCTCCCACGCCGCCGAAACGCGGGCATGGGAGCCCGCTCTGCTTCAAACTCTCTCCTTCACTCACTCCTCCTCGCTCTTGACCATGACCCCTTCTCGCTTCAGGAGAGCTGCGGTCACGCCATCCCCTTCCACCAGACGGCTGCTGAAGCTCCCGTCGTGGATTTGACCCACGCCGCAGGAAGGGCTGCGGGCCTTCAGGATAGCCTCCTGGATACCCCAGCGCTGGGCGACGCGCAATGTCCTCTGTGCTCCGGCCAAAAACTCGGCGGTGACGTCTTTCCCTTCGATGTCCACCACCTGAGCCTGTCCGTCCAGGACGTCGCTCCCGTCGCTGCCATGGATCTCCGCCGGGGGGCGCGGTGTGGAAAGTCCGCCTGCCGCCTCTGGGCAGACGGGTAAGACACCACCTTGGGCGGCCAATGCCTGAAGGTGGGCAAGAGGGCAACTGCCACCGTCGTATCGGCAAGGGATGCCCACCAGACAGGCACTCACCAGCAGAAGTCCGTTAAATCCTGTCGTCCGTTGTTCCATCCCGCCCCATTCTATCACCGCCACCCCCAACTGTCAACTGGCAAGGCCTTGCCCTTTTTGCCGAAGTGTGCTATATTAGACCAGCTTGCCTGCAAAGCTCTCGGCGAGCCACGAAGTCAAACCAGAGGAGAAGTCACAATGGCTTTGCCAAATGGCCGGACGATCACTGATGTCGTTGATCTGGTGTCCGCTCTGCCCGCTGCTGATCAGGAGGCTTTCGAGCGCCTCTTTCGCATCAGCACCACCGTCGGTTACTTAAACCCACCTGAGGAGATGCACAGTTGGATCGAGAAGCACTTCGGCTCGGTAGAGGCGGTCCGCAGCCAACGGATCGTGAAGATAACCAACCTCGTCACCCTGGAAGGCGCCCTGTTCAACGAGATCAGAGCCCGCCGTCCCCTGGAGACCGAGGAGACGGTCAAGCTCACCAGAGAGTTCAGGGAGAATGGTGACCCCTTTTGCAAGCCCCTGGTAGGCACTCCTGAGGATGTCTTTGGGCGGGTGCGGGGTAAGCACTCCATTACGGCCAGTAACGTCGCCAAGTACGATGGCTTCCACGGCCTGGTCATCTTCGACGAGCACAACCCACTGGCTTTCTCGGCTGAGGAGGTCAGCGACTACATAGACACAGCTTTGGCCTGGGCCCGTCGCGCCCATGAGGTAGATCCGGAAGCCCGCTACTTCTTTTTCATGTGGAACTGCCTTTGGAAGAGCGGTGCCTCCATCCTTCACGGCCACGCCCAGATGTCCCTGAGCCGCGACATCCACTACGCCCGGGTGGAGCAACTACGCCGGGCAGCCGTGCTGTACCGGGCCGAGCAGGGCGCTGACTACTTCGATGATCTCTACACTGCGCACCGTGCCCTGGGTCTGACCCTGGAGAACGGTGACACCCGCATCGTGGCCTATCTCACGCCCATCAAGGAAAAAGAGGTGCTCCTCGTCTCCAAAGAACTGGACGAGGATCTCAAGGATTCTGTTTACAGAGTGCTGAGATGCTTCACGAGGAGACTGGGCGTGCACAGCTTCAACTTGGCCCTCTGCTTGCCGCCCATAGGCAGCGTGGAGGAAGATTGGAGTGGCTTTCCAGCCCTGGTTCGTATCGTGGATCGGGGCGACGTGAACAATAAGACATCCGACATGGGGGCCATGGAGCTCTACGCTTCCAGCGTCATCGCCAGTGACCCCTTCCAGGTGATAAAGGCCCTGCGAGACTACTTCCAGTAGCTACCGTGAACA
>CAZQDO010000535.1:0-3711 GCA_964592085.1 uncultured Anaerolineae bacterium
ATCGGCGGCCATCTCGAAGTTCATCACGTCGCCGGTGTAGTTCTTGACGATGTGCAATACCCCTGCCCCACCATCCACCATCTTGGTGGCTTCCAACATCTGGTCCGGAGTGGGTGAGGTGAAGACCTGGCCGGGGCAAGCCGCACTGAGCATCCCTACACCTACCAGGCCACCGTGCATGGGCTCGTGGCCGCTGCCGCCGCCAGAGACGATGGCCACTTGACCCTGAACTGGAGCATCCGCCCGGTAGACGAAATCAGGCTCGAAGTGGACTTTGACAATATCCGGATAAGCCAGGACCAGACCTTCCAGTTCTTCCCTGACCACATCCTCGGGCTTGTTAATCAGTTTCTTCAAGTTCTTTTCTCCTTTCGCTCTAAAGGCAAAGTAGGGAGGGGAGGAAAGGGTTACCCCTTACTCCCCTCCCGTTGACAACCCTGTCAACTTGGTTGTAAACTCGTTCTAGATCCGCTCACTGGCTCGATTATTTGTTTGCCAGGTAGGGGGTCACGAACATGTCATAGGTGAAGACACCCACGACGCCACCGACGATAGACCCAAGGATAGGTGCCACCAGCCAGTAGAGGCCGCTAAAGAGATCCGTGGTACCCACCAGGAGGCCAAAGATTCGAGGGCCGAGGTCACGGGCCGGGTTGATGGCATAACCACTGGGGCCGCCCAAGCAGAGGCCGACCGCCAGAACAGTGAAGCCCACAAAGAGCCCACCGAGGTTGGCTCCAGGGGCCAGGTTCTTCGCGTCGCCACTGGCCAGCACGCCCCACAGCAGCACCGCCGTGCCGAAAACCTCGCAGAGGAAGGCCGTCAGCAGCGAGATGTTGGCACCCGCAGCGGTGCACCAGACGTTGGGCATACCCGCCGCCGACAGAGCACCCTGGTAACACAGGTACACGCCCAGCGCGCCCAGGAAAGCGCCGACCATCTGGGCAATGATATAGGGAACGACCTTGCCCCAGGGGAAGCCACGCTTCACTGCCAGGGCGATCGTGACCGCCGGGTTGATGTGCGCGCCAGAGACTCCAGCGGTAACGTACACGGCGATCACCACCGCGAAGGCCCACCCGAGGGTTATGGTATTCCAGTCGTAGCCTGCTGCAGGCAGGCGGGGAGCCGTTACGACGTTCGCAACCACGCCATCGCCTAACAGAATCAGGATAAAGGTCCCGAAGACCTCACCGATCAACTCACCCATTTTTGTTCTCTCCTTTCAAAATAGCTTTTAATGTGTTTAGGCGAACATACTTATGAACGCCCACTCGATGCTGCTCACCTGTTTGAGGCCATCACCTCCTCTCTCATTTCCGGCCACCTTCGACATGCTAAGATAGTAGCCATCACTGCTGCCCCCTACGGTCGCCCGGCCTCATGTTGAAGAATCTCAGGCAGGGCCAACAGTTGCCAATAAAAAACACCAAGGCAGGGCCAACAAAGGCTCTATCTTGGTGTCAAATAAACACACGCTACACTCTTTGAGTTGAAAGGGGACGACAGCAAACCGGGACAACGAACAATAAAAATAAACACGTTCTTGTCTCCTGATTGAGTCAAGCTTGAGGCGGCTGAAGAAAGCTACAACATATTGTAGCACAAATGCAGAGACTTGTCAAAACGGAATTGAGAAATTCCCAAAAATCGTCCCTATATTCAACCGAGAAAGACCAAAGTAACTTCGTTTATTATAACACCCAAGTCTGTCAAAAGTTTCTGACCAAACTCCTAAAGTGCCGGGCCGCGCTGCGCCCACTCCGTCGCCATCTCGTAGGCGTAGGCTGCACGGAGCGCTGTGGCCTCGTCCCAGGCGCGGCCCACCAGTTGCAGGCCAATGGGCAGTCCCTCGGATGAGAAGCCACAGGGCACCGAGATGGCCGGCAGCCCCGTCAGGTTGAAGGCGCGGGTGTAGCGCGTGAGGGGCAGCATCACGGGAACCGCCTCCCCGTCAATGATTGCCTCCCGCTGCCCGAGCCTCGGCGCCGGTATGCCACACATGGGCGTGGCCAAAAGGTCCACTCTCTGGAACAGTGTGGCGAGGTCACGACGCAGCAACTCGCCGGAGCGCCGGGCACGCCCATAGTCTGTGCCTTTGATGACAAAGCCCTTTTCCAGTCGAGCGCGGACGTCGGGCTGGTAATCATCAGGGCGGCTGCGCAGAAACTCCGTGTGGATGCCGGTCGCCTCGGCCATCAGAATGACCAGGGCGGCCTCCATGCCCTCGATGACGCCGGGCACAGACACCTCTACGATCTCCGCCCCCAGACCATCGAGCATCGCCAGAGCCTTCTGGAAAGCAACCCGCACCTCCTGGTGAATGCCCGACAGCGCCCATTGGGGATCCACACCGATGCGCAGGTCCGCTACGCCATCACGCAGGCCAGCGGTGTAGTCGGGAACGGGCACATCGGCTGAGGCGGGGTCGCGGGGGTCGTAGCCGGCCATGGCCGCCAGCATGACCGCCGCTCCGTACACACTGCGCGTCATCGGGCCGGGGTGATCCAGAGTCCAGGAGAGAGGCAGCAAGCCCTGGCAACTGATACGGCCGTAGGTGGGCTTGAGACCGATGATGCCACAGAGAGCGGCGGGGATGCGGATGGAGCCGCCTGTGTCGGAGCCGGTGGCCGCTGCACAGAGGCCGGCGGCGACGGCTGCTCCGGAGCCGCCACTGGAGCCACCGGCCACCCGTTCCAGGTTCCACGGATTCTGCGTCGGCCCGAAGTACGAGCTATCCGTCGTCACGCCGTAGGCGAACTCGTGCAGGTTGGTCTTGCCGATGATCACCGCACCAGCGGCGCGCAGCCGGGCCACGCTGGTGGCGTCCTCATCGGGCACGCGATGGGCGTAGATCTTCGACGCCGCTGTGGTCCGCACGCCGGCCGTGTCGTACAGGTCCTTGAGGGCTACGGGAACGCCGTGCAGCGGCCCCCGGTAGTCGCCTCGTAGGATCTCATCTTCGCAATGACGAGCATCGGCCAGCGCCTGCTCCCTCATCACAGTGATGTAGGCATTGAGGGTCTCATCCAGGGCGTCAATGCGCTCCAGATATGCCTGGGTCACTTCGACGGGCGAAACCCGCTTGTCCCGCAGCAGGGAGCTGAGCTCCTCCAGAGTGAGGGTACACATTGCCTCGTTACTCATCAACTCACCTCTTTCAACGCTGCACCGTGGTCAGAGGGACAGCATCGTCAGGATACCGTTCACCGTCGGCAGAGTAGGCTGGCAGTCGCTCCCTTGTACCCTGGTCATACACGCCAACCACCAGCCGGTACCGGCCTGGGGGCACTCCATCTAGCGACAGAGGGATCGTGTCCTCGACCACTTCACCGCGCTCCCACCAGTTGGTCGGGTACGTCCAGCGGCGAGGCACGGCATCGTCCTGGACGACGATCTCTCCCGTCGCCGCGTCAACGAGATGCACAAAGACCTTATACGAAGCGCCCATCCTCCGCTGGGCCTGCCAGTAAAGGGTCAACTCCAGCGATTCGGCGGAGCGCTGCAGCTCATATCCGCGCAGAAGGATCGCATCTCCCCAGACCACCTGCAGCGGATGCGTCGGTTGTGGCTCGACGAAAACGCGAGGCAGTGCCTTTATCCTCAGCGAACCCAAGAGGGCCGGATTCCCCACGGCCCTGCCGTAACCGTCAGCCAAGGTCAGGGTCAGCGTATACGTCCCTGCCTCCAGGAAAGGGCCCACCTGAAGAG
>CAZQDO010000536.1:0-3710 GCA_964592085.1 uncultured Anaerolineae bacterium
GCCCGACCCCTTCCGGATAGCCGGTGCCCGGGGCATAGGCCGGGCCCAGGCCGTCAATGTCCAGGGTGAAATACACGGACTGCACGTCCCCCAGCTTCTCCACCACCTCCTCGGCGATGGCCTCTATGCCTCGCTTGTCGCACTGGCGGGCGGTGTAGTAGGGAATCTCCGGGTGCGCCTTCAGAAAGTCCCACTCTTCCCGGGCAAACGAACACAGCCCGACGAAAACCAGGTGCCGTGGGTCCAGGCCAGGCAGATCCAGAGCTCGCCGCGCAGTGCAAGCGTGGGACCAGCGGTGCCCTTCGTAGACGTCGAACAGGTCGGGGTGGGCGTCGAAGTGCAGGACGCCGAAGGGGCCGTCCACAGCCCGACTGAAGGCCCGCATCAGAGGGATGGTCACCGAATGGTCGCCACCCAGGAAGAGGGCCAGCGGATGCCGGAGCACCTCGGCCGCCCGGTCCTCCACCGCCTGAAAATAGCGCGACCACTCCAGGTCGGCAGGCACATCACCGTAGTCCCGCACCCGCAAGCTCAGCGGTTGCCCTTCCTCTGCGCAAGCAGCCAGGTGAGAGGACAGATCCCGTAGCCTGGCCGGGGCAAAGGCCGTCCCCCGCCGGAAGCTCACTGCTCCGTCGAAGGGAATCCCCAGCACCCCCACCTCGGCATCTGTAAGCGAAGCGGCGTCATCGCTGCTCAATCCGCTCCACAGGTCCCTGTGCGGTAGACGGGACAAATCTGCGAATTTACGAGTTTCCGAATTTCCGAATTTACCCATTTCCTACCACGTGGTATTCCTCCACTCGCTCGTGGATCTCAATGCCCCGCTTGCGTAGCTCGGCGAAGAAGATGTCGGGATCAATGGCCGTCTCTGGAGACACGACCCCTGTCACTTTGACGTCCCCCCGGCCAATCATCTGCGCGCCGATGCTCAGCGGGATGGCGATGTTCTTGTAATAGGCCGCCGGGCCGCCCCACTCTTCCATTGGCGGGTGGCGGTTCCAGAGCTTGATCTTGACGTCGCGCCCGTCCCGGTTGCCGCAAACTTCCACCACCAGGCCGTAGGCCCACAGCGGATTCTCCTTGCTCTCCGGCAGTTTCAGCAGCAGCTCATACATCATCTCGAACGCTGTGGTCTCGATGCTCTTGACGGTGATCTTCTCTTCGCTGTAGAGGCCCGATTCCAGCATGGTCTTGGCCAGCCGCATGACGTGGGGGGGGAAGCAGCCGTGCACGGAAACCGCTTTGGCCCCCAGGCTCTGGGGCATGGTGCGCGTCTCCGGATGGGGGATGTAGCAGACCTCCTGCTCGCCGATGGGGCCGGGGAAGTTCACGGTCTTGAGACCTTCAAAGGGACCGACCCAGTGGAACTCCTCATCCTTATAGTATAGCCGCTCATCTGTGGCAGGGTGGAACTCCCACAAGAGCGTAATCAGCAGGCCGGGGGCGGGAGCCGGGCAACGGAAGGCGGCGAAGTTGATCTGGATCTCGTCTACTTCGTCCAGTTGATCCGCCGCCCGCCGGGCCATGGCATTGGTGACGCCCGGCGTAGCGCCAATGCCAGGGATGAAGACGATGCCCTTTTCTTTGGCCGCCGCGTCGTAATCCCATTGGCTCTCCTCGGTGGAGACGTCCAGGCCGCTGACGCCCGCCTCGATGCAGGCCCTGGTGACGGCCAGGTCGTACTTCCAGGGCAGGCCGTTGAGGATCACGTCGAAATCTTTGAAGGTCCTGACCAGCCCGTCGTAGTCCTCGGCATCCACCTTGAGGACTCGCAGGCGTGGGTCGCCGATCTCGGCGGCCAGCTTCTCCGCCGCGGCGACGTTGTAGTCCCCGATGACGATTTGGTCAAAAGCGGAAAACTCGGCCAGATCGCGAGTGGCGTGTTGGCAGACAGCGCCAGCTCCGCCCAGGGATAGCACTTTCATAGTTCGCTCCTTAACTAGACCTGACAGGTTTTGGAAACCTGTCAGGTCTGATGCTCGATGTCAAAACCGGCCACGGCTCTGTACCCTCCGGTCAGGGCCGAGAGGGCGATGGCCCCCAGGCTGACAGTCCCGCCCATGATGGCCAGGGCCGGGACAGGCCCCAGGAGATGGACCAGCCAGCCGCCCAGCAGGGCCGTACCTACCTCGGCCAGGCAGACGACCGCCTCGGCCAGGCTGTAGACGCGCCCCCGTACCTCGTCGGGGGTGGCCTCGGCCCACAGGGCGTTGTCCATCAACCAGTTGGCGCCCCAACCTATCCCGCTGGTGAACCACAGGCACACCAGGGGAACCAGCCCCGGTTTCCCCAGCACCGACACGTAGGCCAGGCCAGCCAGCACGATCCCACCTACCAGGAGACGCTGCCGGGGCAGTACGCGGGCGTAGCGGCCCAGGGCGTAGACCCCCAGGGCCATGCTCAGGGAGATGGCTCCTCGCAACAGGCCGAGTTCCTGCCCGCCCAGATCCAGGGTGTCGGTCAGGTAGACCAGAGCGGCCACGTCGGGGGCTGACCACCCCAGGGACGAGACGCAGCCCAACAGCAGCAGATAGCGCAACAGCGGGTGCCTGACCAGAAACCACATTCCCTCCCGCAGGTCGCACCAGATCATCGGCAATCCCAGACTCCCCCGGCGCGCCGCCCCTGGGTCGGGGATGGCCACCTTCAGGGAGAGAAAAGTGGCTGCCAGAAAGCAGCCTACGGCCATGAAGAAGGTCGGTCTCGCCCCCGCCAGGCCGACCAGCCAGCCTCCCAGGGGAGGGCCGACGACGTTGGCCGCGTTGTAGGCCACGATGTCCAGAGACGAGCCCCGCACGAATAGCTTTTGGCCAGTGACGGTGGGCAGAGCCACCGCTCGCACGATCTCGGCCACCGGAGTCAGCAGGCTGCTCAGGAAGACCAGGGCGTAAACCTGTCCCAAGGTAGAGGTGAATGGCAACAAGGCCACCAGGACAGCCTGGACCAAATAGGCAGTCACCAGCACCCTTTTGCGTTCCAGGTGGTCGGCCAGCATGCCGGCCAGGGGACCAACTACCACCCAGGGCAGCAGTTCCAGGGCCAGGGCGAAGGAGAGCTCTCGCGCCGACCCGGTGAGCTGGTACACGTAGAGAGCCACCGCCACGTAGACAACGGATTGACCCAGATGGGCCAGGGACTGCGCCAGCCATAGGGCGCGGAAATCCTGGTTGGCAAAGACCTCTCGATATGAATCCCCTCGAAGCAAGGCGTATCACTTCTCCAGCAGCCATCCAATAGAATCCTGCAAGAGTCCGCCAGGGGCTCCGCTCCGCTCAAGCCCCTGGCTCAGCCTACAAAGCCCCGTTGGGGCTGGATGGTTCAGTTTCGCTCACCACAAGTTTGACAGGCCGATAGGCCCTTGTATTCTGAGCCCGACGGCGAAAGTCAACCTTTGTTACGTGAAAGTGCACTAGGCACCGACCAGCCTCTTGGCCAGAGCGACAGCGGAGATGGCATCCTCGGCGTAGCCGTCGGCGCCGATCTTGTCGGCCCAGCTCTGGGTGACGGGAGCGCCACCGACCATCACCTTCACCTGGTCGCGGAGGCCGGCCTCTTCCAACGCCTCGACGAGCCGCTGTTGTTGCAGCATCGTCGTCGTCAGCAGCGCGGAGGCGCCGACCAACGTCGCCCCACTCTCTCTGACCGCAGCAACGAAATCGGCTATTGGCTTGTCAATGCCGATGTCGGTCACCTGGAAGCCGTTGGCCGCG